>NZ_JBHINE010000021.1:0-27585 GCF_042194715.1 Bartonella sp. CM120XJJH
GTCAAAGAAGTCACACGCCATGGTAAAATTATATGGTATGTACGTATTGGTCATGGACCACGTATTAGAATACGCGGTACCTATGGAACGCAAGAATTTGTTGACAACTATAAAAGCGCACTTGCCGAGTTACAAGGGCTTATACTTCCTAAATCCAAAACCGGTAAACTTGTTGAAGGATCATTTGCATGGCTGCTTAAACAATACTTTAACAGCTCCAATTGGCATAGCCTTTCTAAAGTCACCCAAAAACAAAAAGAACTCATCCTTATGAAGGTATGTGATACCATAGGAAATATTCCATACCAAGCAATTGAAAAGAAACATATCATAGCCGGTGTTGAACGGCGTAAAGAAACACCAGCAATGGCTAGAAACTTCCTGAAAGCCCTTAATGGACTTTTTAATTGGGCGATCGATCAAGAACTTCTGGAGAATAACCCAGCTTTCGGAATAAAAAGACCACCCCTCAAAAATAAAGACGGCTTTCCTGTTTGGACAGAAGAAGATGTCGAAAAATATTATCAAAGATGGCATCATGGTACCCATGAACGTGTCTGGATTGATGTTCTTTTATATACGGGCTTGCGTCGTGGTGATGCGGTACGCATTGGCTGGAAAGATGTCAAAGATAATATCATCCATCTCAAAACAGAAAAGAGCCAATTTAAAACAGATGTTTTTCTTCCTATTTTACCAGAATTAGCCAAAACGCTTGAAGCTGGTCCTATTGGTGATGAAACATTTATTTGTGGTAAATACAGCCAAAAATTACACAAAAATAGTTTCGGAAGTGTATTTTACAAGGCATGTACTCAAGCAGGTATCAAAAAATCGGCGCATGGATTGAGAAAATTAGCAGCAACACGCGCAGCTAATTCTGGTGCAACAGTATCACAATTGAAAGCATTATTTGGCTGGACAAATGATAATATGGCATCTCTTTACACAAAGAGCGCAGATCGTAAAAAATTAGCCTTAGAATCTATAAAAAAGCTTCAAAAAAATGAGGGATAGGGGCAAAAAAACTCAATAGAATCAAGATTCACCTATTCCCCCACTATTACAGTAATGTATTGATTTAATAGAAATAGATTACTCTGTTTCAGCATCACTCTCATTAAAAGACAAAAGATTAAAACTTTGAACCATATGAGGTGGTAAAGGTGCAACAATATCCAATATTCCTCCTGAAGGATGAGGAATACGAATACGACGTGCATGAAGATGAAGACGGTTTTGAATTCCTCCTGGTAATGTCCAATTACTATCAGAAAAAAAATACTTTGTATCGCCAATGATAGGATGATCCATATGGGCAGCATGCACACGAAGCTGATGTGTTCTTCCTGTATAGGGTTCCATTTCAAGCCACGAAAGAGCCCGCCCTCGCGTATCTAAAACGCGATAGTAGGAAACCGCATGATGTGAATCTGGTTCCCCATGTTCACAAACACGCATTTTGTCACCTTGTGCAGTCATTTCCTTAACCATCCACGTTGAAATTTTGTCCTGCTTTTTTTTAGGCACGCCCCGAACCAACGCCCAATAAGTCTTTTTTGTTTCTCGCGCTCTAAAAGCAGCTGTTAAGGACTGAGCAGCTCCCCTTGATCGCGCAACAATAAGCACACCCGACGTCTCACGATCAAGACGATGAACCAAACGCGGCTTTTCACCTTTTTTATTGCGCCATACCTCAAGCATACTATCCATGTGACGTGTTAAACCAGAGCCTCCTTGTACAGCCAACCCAGCTGGTTTATTAAAAACAAATACCTTTGGATCTTCATAAAGCAGCATTTTTTTCAAAACGGTTTCATCATCCTGCCCACGAAGTGTTTTATCCGTTATTGAAAGATTTTCCTTGTCATTAATAGGGAGGGGTGGAATACGAACAGCTTGCCCCATACAAAGACGCGTATCAGCTTTAACTCGTCCACCATCAACCCGTATCTGACCAGAACGCAACAATTTTTGCAAAGCTCCAAAACCAAGTCCAGGGTAATGCACTTTAAACCAGCGGTCCAAGCGCATTCCATTTTCATCTGCCTCAACTTTTTTTATTTCTACGCCTGCCATGAAAATTCCCTTACCTGATAATTTTCTCTGCCCAATATTTTTTACCTGATAATTTTATTGATCTATTTTTGCGCCTTTATAAACACAAAAAATGATATTTTAGTTGGCTTTATCACACCATATTACAGTTAGTATCCAAAATTGCCTTTTCTTAACGTCCAAATTTTATTAGCTAAAAACTAAGCGTTGTAAAAATCAACAACCTTTACGCTTAATAGCGAATGGAGATAATTAACCGTGTCCTTATTCAAAACCTATGCACGTGTTCTCACTTACCTAAATAGAGAAAAAAATGCATCCCTTTTAATCTGTACCGCTAATGTTATGTTAGCTATTATCACTATTGCGGAACCTATTTTATTCGGACGCGTTATTGATTCTATTTCAGAAAAATCAGCTATCATTCCTACTCTTACCCTTTGGGTTTGTTTTGGACTTTCACATATTATTGCTTATGTCCTTGTTGCTCGCGGTGCTGACCGCTTAGCCCATAGACGCCGCTTAATGGTTTTAACGGAATCTTTCGAACGTATCATTGCCATGCCTTTAATTTGGCATCAACAACGTGGGACTTCCAACGCACTCCATACACTTTTGCGCGCAATAGATTCCATGTCAACCATATGGCTTGATTTTATGCGCCAACACCTCTCAACCCTTGTCGCTTTATTGGTTCTCATCCCCATAGCGTTTAATATGAATTGGCGTCTTTCAATAGTCTTGGTTGTGCTTGCCATCATCTACGTATTAATTGCACATTTAGTGATGCGAAAAACAAAAGGCGGACAAGCCGCTGTAGAATGCTACCACCACAACCTTTTTAAACATGTCAGTGATTCAATTTCTAATGTTTCCATTGTACAAAGTTATAACCGAATAAAAGAAGAAACTTCTATACTGCATCAACATACAAATGCTCTGCTTAAAGCACAAAATCCTGTTCTTAATTGGTGGGCGCTTGCCAGTGGCTTAAATCGAATGGCTTCAACAATTTCAATCGTTTGTGTTCTTCTCCTTGGAGCTTTTTTTGTTGCAAAAGGTCAATTACGAGTAGGTGAAATCGTTGCTTTTGTTGGATTTGCACAACTCATGATTAGCCGTCTAGACCAAATGAGCAATTTTATTAATTGTGCAATATCCTCACAAGCAAAACTGCAAGAATTTTTTGAAATGGAAGACTCAACCTTTCATACCAACGAACCACAAAATCTTCCTTCCATCCAAAATGTTAAAGGCGCCATAAAATTTCATCATGTGACCTATAAATTTCCAAATTCTTCTCAAGGTGTTTTTGATATTTCCTTTGAGGTTAAAGCAGGACAAACTGTTGCGATTGTAGGACCAACAGGGGCTGGGAAGACAACATTGATCAATCTGTTGCAGCGCGTATACGACCCTACTATTGGGCATATCTCCATTGATGGAATAAATATATGCTCGATCAATCGCGAATCTTTACGCAAGTCTCTAGCAACAGTATTTCAAGACTCAGGTCTTTTCAACCGCACTATTTATGACAATATTTCAATAGGAAAAGCGAGCGCAACGAATGAAGAACTTTATGAAGCAGCAAAAATAGCAGAAGCTCACGATTTTATTCTAAAAAAAGCTGATTGTTATAACACAATAGTAGGCGAACGAGGATCTCAATTATCAGGTGGAGAAAAACAGCGACTAGCAATTGCACGCGCTGTTTTAAAAAATGCCCCTATTCTCATTCTAGATGAAGCAACAAGCGCTCTTGATGTTGAAACAGAAGCACGTGTCAAAGATGCTCTCGATTGCATACGCCATAACCGCACTACTTTTATTATAGCACATCGCCTCTCAACAGTACGCAATGCTGATGTGATACTCTTTCTGGAACATGGTTACTTAATGGAAAAAGGAAACTTTCAAGAATTGATCGATAAAGGAGGACGTTTCTCTAATTTTTTAAAGGCAAGTGGTTTAACAATCAAACAACCAGAAAGAGAAGGAGAAAATGTTATCCCCTTACATGAAGCCATAGCTTCATAAAAACGATACTCTTCATAAATCTTATGCAAAAAATCCTTCTCACTATAATAAGAGTGCTTATATGATACACGTAAAAATATTTCTAAAAATGCCACAATCCATTTTAGGTATTTAAAACAAATACTAAAACAGTTTAGTATTTTCTCTGCTATTACAATTTTACTAGATTAGGACAAAAATATTTCCCTATATCTGTGCATATTGACGAGTACACACTCTCATTTAGGGAAAATGTAAAGGTAAAAATAATTTCCAGTTTTACCATCTTCTTTCAACTCAGCTTTATGAATTTCAAAACGAACTAAAGCAATATCTTTTTAATAATGAATATTATTGTATTGCTTTGCACTTTTGTTTATCATGTTCTTTATAGTCCTCTCATAAAGAACAGAACGTCATTGTTTTGCACATTCATATGGCTTTTTTAAGAAACATTTCTCAATGCTCCTAAGCCCATTTTACAACGACATTCGTGAGTGATTTTGATTAATTTAACATACACAGAATTTAAATGATAAAATTCTACGAATATTCGTAGCTCTTATTCAAAATATAAAACGATAAATTATCATTATAACTCAATGTATTAAGGCAATTGTATGATAATAAATTAGAAATTAATCTAAATCTTTAAATTTATGTAACATTCATTTGATTTATATAGATAATTCATTAATTTATAACTTGAAATAAAGATTTATAAAGATAGGAGAATATTCTTTTTAAAACCTTTTAATGATAAACCGAAAAATTGTTTTCTTGTAAATAAAAAGCAAAATGAAAACAATACAATAGCTCTTTTATAAGGATAATCGTATGCAATAAATCTTGTATTATTCCTTTCATAAAAGAGATTTTTTTTCAAAAAAATCTATAAGAGCAACACAATAACTAGTCTTCCTAGTAACAGCAAAGTATGAAGTGCTGCATAATCTATCTTATCTTAAAACAGTGATTTCTGAAATGCTTGGAAGCTATAATGCCAAATGAAAAAGTGATGATAAAGACAAACACTGTTTTTATCTTTACGATTGTATTTTTCCCAATTACGCTGTATCTTCATTTCAGAAATACACCAGACAAATATTCATGATACATAGATGCCCATCCAATATAAAAATGTAAAAACATCTATGCAGAATAATTTCATTCTTTAATTTTTTCCAAAAAATCTTTTAGTGCTGCAAATGCCTCATCAGCTTTGTTCCCCTCAGGACCACCAGCCTGCGCCATATCAGGACGGCCACCTCCACCTTTACCACCAAGCATAGCTGAAAGAATACGAACGAGATCAACAGCATTCAATCTATGAGTTAAATCATCCGTAACGCCGACAACAGCACTCCCTTTTCCATCCTCCGAGACACTAATAAACGCAACCACTCCAGATCCGATTTGTTTTTTCTCAGAATCGACGATCGCCTTAAGATCCCGTGGTAAAATATTTTTAACAACGCGTCCGGTAAAAGAAAAACCATTGATGATAGTCATATCACCTTGGCTCCTTTCTGTTATTCCACCACTCAACATCATTTTCTTGCGTACATCATTCAATTCTTTTTCAAGTTTACGACGATCATCAAGTAAAATTCGCACCCGTTCTTCCACACCAACAGAAGAAGTTTTTAAAAGATCAGCAATTTCATGAATACGTTCATCTTGGCGGCTAAGATAAAGGCGTGCTTCTTTGCCTGTTAAAGCTTCAATACGCCGCACTCCAGCAGCTACAGAACTTTCAGAAACAATATGAATCAAACCGATATCCCCTGTTCGCTCCACATGTGTACCTCCACAAAGCTCAATTGACCAATTCTTCTGTAGTTCCCCTGGTTCAAGCTTATTTCCCATAGAAACAACACGAACTTCATCACCATATTTTTCACCGAATAACGCCATTGCCCCTTCAGAAATGGCATCATCTACAGCCATGAGGCGCGTTTTTACTTCACTATTTTGTAAAATAATCTCATTTGCTAAATCTTCTATTTTTTTCAATTCTTCCAAAGAAACAGATTTTGGATGAGAAAAATCAAAACGCAATCGATCTGGCGATACAAGAGAGCCCTTTTGTGTAACATGAGATCCCAAAACTTGTCGTAAAGCTTCGTGTAACAAATGAGTAGCAGAATGATTTACACGGATTTTTTTACGACGAACAACATCAACCGTTAATTCGACACAATCAGACCTCGATGCCTGACCAGAGTTTACTTCTCCAATATGAATAAAAAGACCATCACCTTTTCTCTGAGTATCATGCACCTCAAAAATAAATTTTTCATTAGAAATGATACCGCTATCACCAATCTGACCCCCAGCTTCACCATAAAAAGGTGTCTGATTAACAACAAGCATAGCTTTCTGACCTGAAGAAATATGATCAACGAGTTTACCATCACACACAAGAGCTGTAAGAATACCTTTAGCCGTTTCTGTTTCATAACCCACAAATTCTGTAGCCTCCACTTTATCACGAACAGAAAACCAGATCTTTTCTGTTATAGCTTCCCCAGAACCAGACCAATTGGCACGCGCTTCCTCTTTTTGACGTTCCATCGCTTTATCAAAGGTATCAACATCAACAGATATTCCACGACGCCGCAAAACATCCTGCGTTAAATCAAGCGGAAAACCATAGGTATCATAAAGCTTGAAAGCAACTTCACCATTTAAATAATCTCCTTCTTTAAGATCGGTACTTGCTTCATTTAATAAACCAAGTCCTCGTTCAAGCGTTTTACGAAAACGCATTTCTTCTAACCTTAAAGTTTCTGAAATCAAAGATTCAGCACGCACCAATTCAGGATAGGCTTGTCCCATTTCGCGAATCAGAGCAGGCAAAAGACGCCACATCAATGGCTCTTTAGCACCAAGAAGATGCGCGTGACGCATAGCGCGACGCATAATGCGACGTAAAACATATCCTCTTCCTTCATTAGAAGGAAGCACACCATCAGCAATCAAAAATGCAGATGAACGAAGATGATCAGCAATGACACGATGGCTGGCAATAAAATCACCCTTTGCCTCAATCCCTGTAATTTCTTCTGAAGCAGCAATTAATGCACGAAAAAGATCAATATCATAATTATCATGAACACCCTGTAAAACAGCAGCAATACGCTCTAATCCCATACCGGTATCAATAGAAGGATGAGGCAAATCAACACGCTTTTCCTTAGAAATCTGCTCATATTGCATAAAAACAAGATTCCAAATCTCAATAAAGCGATCGCCATCTTCTTCTATACTTCCAGGAGGACCGCCCCAGATTTTATCACCATGATCATAAAAAATCTCCGAACAAGGCCCACAAGGGCCTGTTTCTCCCATCGACCAAAAATTATCAGCCGTCGCAATACGGACAATTTTTTCATCTGGAAGACCTGAAATTTTCCGCCACAGTTCAGCAGCATCATCATCACTCTGGTAAACTGTCACCAACAATTTATCTTTTGGCAGGCAAAATTCCTTCGTTAAAAGATTCCATGATAAAAAAATGGCTTCTTCTTTGAAATAATCACCGAAAGAAAAATTACCCAGCATTTCAAAAAATGTATGATGACGCGCCGTATAACCAACATTATCAAGATCATTATGCTTTCCACCCGCACGAACACATTTTTGTGCCGTTGTTGCCTTCTTATAAGGAGGTTGTTCAAGTCCAGTAAAAACATTTTTAAACTGCACCATCCCTGCATTTGTAAACATAAGTGTAGGATCATTCCGCGGAACAAGAGGACTAGAAGAAAGAACTTTATGCCCATTACGATGAAAATAATCCAAAAATATTGACCGAATATTATTAACACTATTCATACTGACACCTGCTCAATACAGCACAAAACCATAAAAGAAAAATCCCCCTCATTAAATATCCTCTTTGTCACGTATGGAGTCAATTTAATCAAAAATGGAATATTTGTTTTAAAAATTGAGAAAAAAATGACTGCGTATTTAAAAGCTCAAACAAAAAAACAGAAAAATCTTAAAAGCAAAAAATTATAGACGAAAAAAACGCTCCATCAAATGGCTTCATCACTTTCTATATTTTCTGACCCTGCATTTTCTAACAATTCAATCGCAATCAAACCAGCATTTTGGCGCAAAGCGGCTTCAATCTCTGTAGCTATTTCCGCATGTTCACGTAAAAACTGCTTTGCATTCTCACGCCCCTGTCCTAAACGCTGAGAATTATAAGAAAACCATGCACCAGATTTTTCCACAATACCAACCTTGACACCCAAATCAATCAATTCACCTACTTTGGAAATACCTTCACCATAAATAATATCAAACTCAACCTGTTTGAATGGAGGTGCTAATTTATTCTTCACCACTTTAACACGCGTCTGATTACCAACGATTGAATCCCTATCTTTAATGGATCCAATGCGACGAATGTCTAAACGAACAGAAGCATAAAACTTTAAAGCGTTTCCACCCGTTGTCGTTTCGGGAGAACCAAACATCACACCAATTTTCATGCGAATTTGATTAATAAAGACAACCATACAGTTAGAGCGAAAAATTGCTGCGGTTAATTTTCGCAAAGCTTTACTCATTAACCGAGCTTGCAATCCGGGTAAAGCATCACCCATTTCACCGTCAATTTCTGCTCGCGGTGTTAAAGCTGCGACAGAATCCACAACAAGCACATCAACTGCACCAGAACGAACTAACGTTTCTGTAATTTCCAATGCCTGTTCACCGGTATCTGGCTGAGAAATGAACAAATTTGCTAAATCAACACCAAGCTTACGCGCATAAATAGGATCAAGCGCATGCTCTGCATCAATAAAAGCACAAATCCCACCTCCTTTTTGTGCCTCAGCAATAGCATGTAGAGCCAATGTTGTTTTCCCAGAACTTTCTGGCCCGTAAATCTCAACAATACGCCCCTTCGGTAATCCACCAATCCCTAAAGCAATATCCAGGGATAACGACCCTGTTGGAACTGTTTCAATTTCAACAACCTGCTCTTTTTGCCCAAGACGCATAATCGAGCCTTTACCAAAAGAACGTTCAATTTGTGAGAGAGCAGCATCGAGAGCCTTTGTTTTATCCACGATTATATCCTTGACCGATTCATAATAACCTAAAACTTTAGTGTACACTGTACTTTTAATTTAACTAAAGACTTGAGTTTAAATTTTCACAGACTATTTCCATTCCTATCTGCACATTATGTCCATAACATTCAGGACCATCACAATAAAGAGTTGGCATTGCTTATCTTATGACACATAATAAACTCCAATAAAATAATATCTCTATGAGAGCATAGTTAACATATTTATATCTCTCTAGAAAAGGAACAATTTAAATTTAAACACAATGTTCTAAAGCCCTTCTGCTGATCCCTTTGATTAAGCATTTAAGAGACTAAGAGTCTCATGCTATTGATCACACAAAAACGCATCATTAATCAACCTCATACCCTATTGCATCGAAGAACAAAACGCCATTGTGTTGCATATTCATGCCCTCAATTTAAGAAAGATCTCTCAATGCTCCCAAGCTCACTTCGTAACAACACCCATGAATGTGGTATACTATAAAACCCTTTGGGCGCCACCATCTTTATACTAAAGAAGGAGTGAGCCGCACCATCACACTATTTATCATCCCCCAATGTTGCGACAGCTTTCGGCACTTGAGACGATTCATAAGAGGAATTTTTAGTCCTTTCTTGTACATTTTTTATCACACGCTAATCCTGCTTGTAACATGCAAGCGAATGATTTGATTGATCCAACAAATAACAGGCTTGAAATGAGAGAAATTTACGGTATCTGAGACTTTCATTCAACTTATGAAACAGTCCGTTATCATTATAAATAAATATATTATTTAATAAAAACCACAAAAATAAAACCGCTTAAAAGTTGAATGACACATTTAAATTTGATAAAAAAATATGCATTTTTGGAGATATCAAAAAAAATCTCTACGAGCAATGCAATAAATATTTAAAACATAAACTAAATTACTCATACAATAACATAAGAGATAAAAACAAATTCAAGAACAACAAAAAAAGTATTTCAACTCAAATTTTATTTTTGATCTTTACGTTTTTTACGCAATTGTTTCCACCACTCAAGACGTTTCACAATTTCACGCTCAAAGCCACGCTCAACTGGTTTATAGTAACTCTGACGCCCAAGTTTTTCGGGAAAATATTCTTGTCCTGAAAAAGCATCCGGTTCATCATGGTCATAACGATAACCATTTCCATACCCTTCCTCCTTCATAAATTTCGTAGGGGCATTAAGAATATGCTTAGGAGGTGATAAAGAACCATTTTTGCGCGCACAACGCAGTGCTGCTTTATACGCGAGATATGTTGCATTTGACTTTGGCGCAGTTGCAACATAAAGACATGCTTGCGCTAAAGCCAATTCTCCTTCTGGTGATCCTAAATAATCATAGGCATCTTTTGCTGCATTACAAATGACAAGAGCCTGAGGATCCGCCAAACCAACATCTTCAACGGCCATACGCACCAATCTTCGCCCAATATAGAGAGGATCTTCACCAGCATCCAACATACGTGCCAAATAATAAAGCGCAGCATCAGGATCAGATCCACGAACGGATTTATGCAACGCTGAAATGAGATTATAATGCCCATCTCGTCCTTTATCATAAATGGGCACACGACGCTGAATAACTTTTTGCAAAGCAACAACATCAAGAATCTCTCCCAGTGGTACAATAGACCAAACTTCCTCTGCCAATGTTAACGCTACCCGCGCATCACCATCGGACATCTCTATCAAAACGTCTCTAGAATCATTATCCAAGGGAAGAATTTTTCCCTCCACTTCTTCAGCACGCCTCAAAAGCATGTCCAAACTTTCATGATCATGAGAAAGAAATGTTAAAACACGTGCACGCGAAAGAAGAGCAGCATTAAGTTCAAAAGAAGGATTTTCGGTTGTTGCACCTATAAGTACCACAGTACCATCTTCCATCACAGGAAGAAAGCTATCCTGCTGCGCACGATTAAATCGATGAATTTCATCAACAAAGAGAAGTGTTTTATCCCCAGATATAAAACGCCTCTGCGCAACTTCAAAAATCTTTTTAAGTTCAGAAACTCCTGTAAAAATAGCAGAAACCTGTTCAAACGCGAAATTTGTTTCAAGTGCTAACAAACGTGCAACGGTTGTTTTTCCCGTCCCTGGAGGTCCCCAAAAAATCATCGACCCAATTGAGCCAGTTGCCACCATACGTGAAAGCAAACCATCCTCTCCAATCAAATGCTTTTGTCCTACAACATCATTGAGAGAACAAGGGCGCATTCTTTCTGCAAGTGGCTGATTTTTATTAACTTGCAAATCAAACGACGAAGTAAAAAAATCTTTCTTCAAAAAAAACCTCAACGAATAAATTGGCGAATATACATACCATCACGTTCATATTCCAATTGCCAAGTACGCGAACGAGCTTGCATAAGAACTTTTTTCAACTGATGAACTGTTTGAATTTTATGGCCATTTACAACACGTAGAATATCTCCTGACTGAAAAATTCCAGATGCATTGCTCATTTCATCAAGATTGGTAATCACAACCCCTTTTGCAGATATAGGAAGATGAAAACGTCGACTATTTTGCGGTGTTAAATCTAACACTTCAGCACCAGCAAGAGGACTGTCACCCGTAATTTTTTCAGATTTTAAAAGTGCAGTGTCTGATATCGATGAAACTGTTATTTGTGTTTTTAAAGTTTTTCCATTTCGTAAATATTCCAAAGCAAGATTATGCCCAACGTCAGCTGTCATCAAACGATACCCAAGACTATCTGGACTATCAACGCGTACCCCCTGCACACTCAAAATAACATCACCTACTTTCAATCCAGCTTTTTCAGCCGGACTATCTTTGATAACTTCAATAATCAGAGCACCATAGGGACGTTCTAACCCTAAACCACCAGCAATATCAGCTGTAACATTTTGAAAAGAAGCCCCAATATAAGGCGGCACAAAATATTTTCCACCGCGTTTAACAGTATCAAGCATTACTTTTACAAGATTAACTGGAATAGCAAAACCAATCCCTACAGAACCACCGGAACGCGAATAAATAGCCGTATTAATTCCAATTAACTGACCTTTCATATCAATTAAAGCACCACCAGAATTCCCTGGATTAATGGCTGCGTCTGTTTGAATAAAAAAGTCAAAATCAGAAATCCCAACACGTGTACGCGCTTGCGCTGAAACAATACCACTTGTAACTGTTTGACCAACACCAAAAGGATTACCAATAGCAAGAACAAGATCACCAACTTCAACAGCATCAGAATTTCCCAAAGACAGAACAGGAAATTGAGCATCTTTTGCATCAACTTCAAGAATTGCAATATCAGTTGCTTCATCTTTGAGCACGATCTTACTCTCAAACTCCCGCCCATCAGAAAAAGCCACTTTAATTTCGCTTGCATCTTTAATGACGTGATAATTTGTAACAATCAGACCACGTGCATCAACAATCACCCCTGATCCTAATGACGATTGCTTGCGAACAGGAAATTTATTTTGAAAACGACCAAAAAATTGCTCAAAAAATGGATCGCCTTCAAAAGGTGATCGTGCTCTAATTTGTCGAGCTGCATAAATATTCACAACAGATGGAACAGTCTTTTTAACTAAAGGAGCAAATGAAAGAGTAATTTCTGTTTGTGTTTGAGGAACACGAGCATATACATGATCAAATGATATCTGCATCATAATTGCAAAAAAAATCCGCACCCAAAAAGAATACCTCATAATCCACTCCTTATAAAATCAGCACATTCTGTTGAAAATTAATAGAATTAAAAAACGCATCCCCGCAAATTAAGGATCTCTACTAATATTTCATAATAGAGAATAAAAACAACCTATTTGAACAATAAATATTATAAAAATAAGATAATTCAATATCCTATAATTTTCTCTCTGCACCTATTTCTCAACTAAAACAAACTTAAAATGCTCACAAAAAAACCGCCTAAGACAAGGCGGCCTTTAAAAATCCAACAGAATAAAAAAACTCTACAAAGATGTTCCCTTTTCACTCTCAGAAGCCTCCATGCGAGCACGATCCCCAGCACCCTTCGCTTCAACATCACGATCAACAAATTCTATAACAGCCATGGGCGCATTATCACCGGTACGAAACCCCGCTTTCATAATACGCAAATATCCACCGTTGCGTGATGCATAACGTGGCGCAAGCGTATCAAATAATTTTGCAACCTTTCCTGCATCACGAAGTGCTGCAATTGCTTGCCGACGTGCATGCAAACCACCACGCTTACCAAGAGTAACAAGTTTTTCAACAATAGGACGAATCTCTTTAGCCTTTGGAAGCGTTGTCACAATCTGCTCATGCTCAATCAACGAAGTTGCCATATTTGCAAACATCGCTTTACGGTGACTGGCAGTACGATTCAACTTGCGTCCTGACTTACTATGGCGCATAAGGCTTCTCCTTAAATTCTAATTTTAATATTGATCTTCATAGCGTTTTGCAAGATCATCAATGTTTTCAGGCGGCCACGCAGGAATCTCCATCCCAAGATGTAAACCCATACACGCCAAAACTTCTTTAATCTCATTCAACGATTTGCGACCAAAATTCGGTGTCCGAAGCATCTCAGATTCTGTTTTTTGAATCAGATCACCAATATAAACAATATTATCATTCTTAAGACAATTTGCCGAACGAACTGAAAGTTCTAATTCATCCACTTTCTTGAGAAGTGCAGGATTAAAAGAAAGCTCAGAATCAGCCTCTTCAATAGGCTCCTTCTGCGGCTCTTCAAAGTTAATAAATAACGATAATTGATCCTGAAGAATACGTGCTGCAAAAGCAACAGCATCCTCTCCATTAACAGCGCCGTTTGTTTCAATCGTTAAGGTCAATTTATCATAATCCAAAACTTGACCTTCACGCGTATTTTCCACCTTATAAGACACTCTACGAATTGGTGAATAAAGACTATCAATTGGAATAAGCCCTATACGCGCATCATCAACACAATTACGATCAGATGGAACATACCCCTTTCCTGTGTTGACAATAAATTCCATACGAATTTCAGCTTCTTCATCAAGAGTACAAATAACATGATCTGGATTTAGAATTTCCATATCCCCAACAGTACTGATATCTCCCGCTTTCACGACACCAGGACCCTCTTTATAAACGACGACACGTTTAGGCCCTTCTTCTTCCATACGAAGCGCAATTTCTTTTATATTCAAAATGATATCCGTAACATCCTCACGCACACCAGGAATCGATGAAAATTCATGTAAGACACCGTCAATCTGCACAGCAGTAATAGCAGCACCACGAAGCGAAGATAACAACACGCGACGAAGTGCATTGCCTAACGTCAAGCCAAAACCCCGTTCAAGAGGTTCAGCAATCACACTTATAATATTCGGATTATCATGCGCACATGATTCAACCTTATTGGGTTTAATAAGTTCCTGCCAGTTTTTCTGGATCATATTTTTATTCCCGTTCTTTAGTTCCGTTACCATTCAATCGTAACGACCAATGTGAACATCAGAGAAATCTCCGACAACAAAAAACAACACCCAATTAAACACGCCGCCTTTTCCGCGGACGACATCCATTATGAGGAATTGGTGTTACATCGCGAATAGAAGTAATGACAAAACCAACAGATTGCAATGCACGTAGAGCAGATTCACGCCCTGATCCAGGTCCACAAACTTCAACTTCCAAAGAACGCATACCATGCTCTTGCGCTTTTCTTGCACAATCCTCCGCAGCAACCTGAGCAGCAAAAGGTGTCGATTTACGTGCACCTTTAAACCCCTGAGCCCCCGCAGATGACCAAGCAATTGCATTACCCTGAGCATCAGTAATAGTAATCATTGTGTTATTAAATGTTGAATTAATATGCACAACACCTGACGAAATATTTTTACGTTCGCGACGACGAACACGTGTGGCTTCCTTGGCCATAATTTCCCTTTCAACGATCTCATCACTGCCGTAACATCAGCAGCTCCACCTTTTTTTCCTTGTCAAATAAATTAAACAAGAAAAAGAATATATAAAAACCTTCCACAAAGGCTCTTATTTCTTCTTACCGGCAATTGCCTTAGCCGGTCCTTTACGCGTACGAGCATTCGTATGAGTCCGCTGTCCTCGGACAGGCAAAGACCGGCGATGACGCAATCCTCGATAACAACCAAGGTCCATCAAACGCTTAACATTCATAGCAACCTCACGACGAAGATCACCTTCAACTTGATAGCCCTGATCTATCGCCTCACGAATCTGCAACACCTCAGCATCTGAAAGTTCATGCACACGACGCCCCAAAGGAATGCCAACTCTTTCAATAATTTCTTGAGCAAATTTCGGTCCAATCCCGTGGATATATTGAAGCGCAATAATTACACGCTTATTTGTCGGGATATTGACGCCAGCAATACGAGCCACGCCTACTCTCCTTAGTTATTTTGACAAGTTGTTATAAAATACCTAGTATACCTTACAGAAAAAAATAGACTCAGAAAAAAATTCTTCCGAATCCTCTTATTTCGCTAAAATAAATTAAATTTACTTGTGATAGATTTCATCTCAAAAGTCAACTCTTTTCATTTATTTCTAAAAAAAATCTCATGAAAGAAAACCTCTAATCATACGTGTCACTTCAGCAATACCAATCATTCCGTCAATGACCTTCAACATTCCCCTCTCTGAATAAAATTTTGATAAGGGAGCTGTTTTTTCACGATATTCTACTAATCTCTTTGCAAAAGCAACAGGATTGTCATCTAAACGAACCTGTCCACCAGCCGCTATTGTTTCCTCAACGCGCTTTTTCATACGTTCGATCAACACGTCTTCATCCACACACAACTCAATAACAGCATCAAGTCGCATATTTTTTGACTCTAGTATCTGTTGTAACGCTTCTGCCTGCCCCACAGTTCGCGGATATCCATCCAAAACAAAACCGTTTACACAATCAGTTTCATCAATCCGATCTGATACGATTTGGTTAACAATACTATCAGGGACCAAAGCACCGGAACTTATAATAGCTCTAGCTTTTTTACCAATCTCCGTTTCTTTGGCAATCACCTCACGCAACATATCCCCTGTTGATAAATGAGGAATGTTATATTCCTCAGTCAACATTTTTGCTTGCGTACCTTTTCCCGCTCCAGGAGGACCTAAAAGAATAACTCTCATCGATTCCTTCTACCTCCACGAAGTTTTGATTTTTTTATCAACCCTTCATATTGGTGGGCAACAAGATGCCCCTGAATTTGAGCAACCGTATCAAGCGTAACAGTAACAACAATCAACAAAGATGTTCCCCCAAGATAAAAAGGAACCTGTAATGCAGATATCATAAATTCAGGTAACAAACAAACCAAGATAATATAAACAGCGCCCACAACAGTAATACGCGTCAAAACGTAATCAATATATTCGGCTGTACGCTCACCTGGACGGATCCCTGGAATAAAACCAGAATGTTTTTTCAACTGATCTGCAGTATCACTTGGATTAAACACAATAGCTGTATAAAAAAAGCAAAAAAACGCCATTAAAAATGCATAAACCATCATATAAAGTGGCTGTCCATGACCAAGAGCATAAGAAATCGCCTGAACCCATTGTGGCATTTTATCAGAAAAATTATTAATAGTGGCAGGTAATAATAATAAAGATGAAGCAAAAATAGGTGGAATAACACCAGCAGTATTCAACTTTAAAGGAAGATGCGACATATCTCCTTGAAACATTTGATTACCGACCTGACGTTTCGGGTACTGGATAAGAATTCGCCGTTGCGCACGCTCTATAAAAACAATAAGCCCAATAACCAAAACAGCAATAAGAACGATTCCTATTAAAAGAAAAGTTGATAAATCAGCCTGACTATGAGCTGTCAAAAGCTGAGCAAAAGTAGAAGGAAAGTTGGCTACAATCCCTGTAAAAATGATAAGAGAAACCCCATTACCAACACCACGTGACGTAATTTGCTCACCAAGCCACATGAGAAACATCGTTCCGCCAACAAGTGTAATAACAGAAGAAATGCGAAACATAAGACCTGGTTCTAAAACAATTTGAAGTCCCGTTCCGATACCGCTTTCAAGCGCAACCGCAATACCAAAAGCTTGTAGAATTGCCAATACTACTGTTACATAGCGCGTATATTGATTGATAACCTTACGACCTAATTCCCCTTCTTTTTTAAGAGTTTCCAAAGAAGGAATAATAGATGTTAACAATTGCACAATAATAGATGCCGATATATAAGGCATAATACCCAGCGCAAAAATAGCCATACGCCCAACGGCACCTCCAGCAAACATATTAAAGAGCCCTAATACACCCGACGCATGATGTTCAAATGTTTGCCGCAAAGCATCGATATTAATACCTGGAAGAGAGATATAAGTACCAAAGCGATATACAAGGAGCGCCGAAAGAGTAAACCAGATGCGTTTCTTTAATTCAGTTGCACGCGAAAAGGTACCGAAGTTTATATTGGAAGCAAATTGCTCTGCTGCTGATGCCATAAAACGTCTCCACTTCACACTCCAGTTCTTTAAATCACAGAAGTATAACCCTAAAATTCATATATGCATACATAAATAAATGCAGAATTTAAAAAATCTCCACAAAAGATCCCATAGAACAGATGTAATTCTTCTTTAGGTCTCTACTCATATTAAAAAAATTATTGAGCAATATCAGGAAAAATAACCTGGCCACCCACTTTTTCAATCTTAACACAAGCAGCTTGTGAAGCACCAGAAACATGAAAGGTAATCTTAGCCTTCAAATCACCATCAGAAAGAAGACGAACCCCATCTTTTTCACGACGAATAATACCTGCCTCTTTCAGAGCAATTATATCAACAGGCTTTTCAATATTCAACTTACCTGCATCAACGGCCAACTGAATACGTCCTAGCGAAACTTCATTATAGGTTTTGGCAAAGAAATTTCTAAATCCACGTTTTGGCAAACGACGATAGATAGGCATTTGCCCACCTTCAAAACCATTAAGAGAAACACCAGAACGCGACTTTTGCCCTTTTACACCACGACCAGCAGTCTTACCCGTACCAGAACCAATACCACGCCCAACACGCTTACGATTTTTTGTTGCGCCTTCACAATCACGCAGTTCATTGAGTTTCATATCTAATACTCCTGCAACCCTTAACCTTCATCTATAACGCGAACAAGATGCCGAACCTGAGCAATCATACCCCGCACACAAAGTGTATCATCTAAAACGCGCCGACGACGCATTTTATTTAGTCCAAGCCCCTTTAAGGTTGCACGCTGAATCTGTGAGTTTCGAATAGGGCTTCCAATTTGCTCCACCGTGATAGTTTTACCACTCTGAGATTTTTTCTGAACCATTTCCTAATTCCTTTTCTGATAATCTCAGAAACTATCCTTCTAGGTCAACCAAATGGCGACGACGCGCCTGCAAAGTCGAATATTTTATACCACGTTGAGCAGCAATATCCCTAGGATGCATTTGATGTTTCAATGCATCAAATGTCGCACGAACCATGTTATAAGGATTCGACGATCCTAATGATTTTGCAACGACATCCTGCATACCAAGAGCCTCAAAAATAGCACGCATCGGCCCCCCAGCAATAATACCAGTACCAGCAGAAGCCGAACGTAGCAAAACACGCCCAGCTCCGTGACGACCTTCAAGATCATGATGCAATGTACGTCCAGACCGAAGCGGAACATAAATCATCCCACGTTTTGCAGATTCCGTTGCTTTACGAACGGCTTCAGGAACTTCACGGGCTTTACCATGTCCAAAACCCACACGCCCTTTTTGATCTCCAACGACAACAAGAGCAGCAAAACCAAAACGCCGACCACCCTTTACAACTTTAGCAACACGATTGATATGAACTAACCTATCGACAAATTCATTATCGCGTTCTTCTCTCTCACCACGTTCTTTTTGTGCCATTCCTCATTCCTTTTTCTTTTCCGGAAGCACCATAACAAAGTCCCTCATCAAACTAGAAGAACTTAAACGAAATACTCTAAACTCTCCTTACTCATTCATAAATAAGAAATTTTAGAAATTCAAACCACCTTCACGAGCAGCTTCAGCTAAAGCTTTGACGCGACCATGGTACACATACGCTCCACGATCAAAAACCACCTCATTAACACCCACCTGCTTCGCACGCTCAGCAATTAACTTACCAACAGCAAAAGCTGCTTTTTTATCAGCACCACTCTTTAACGACTTTTTTAAATCACTTTCAAGAGTGGAAGCTGAAACCAGCGTACATCCCCGCAAGTCATCGATAACCTGAGCATAAATGTTCTGATTTGAACGATAAACACTAAGCCGCGGACGATCATGAGAAACCATTTTAATTCTACGACGAACACGCCTTGCACGACGTTGGATAATGTCCTTAGATGAAACCATAATACAAAATCCTTATTTCTTTTTACCTTCTTTACGGAAGATACGTTCATCTGCATGCTTAACACCTTTACCCTTATAAGGCTCAGGCCTACGATACTCACGAATCTCCGCTGCAACTTGTCCAACTTGCTGTTTATCAATTCCAGAAACAACTATTTCTGTTGGTTTAGGAACAGTTACAGTAACACCCGATGGAACTTTATAAACCACATCATGCGAAAAGCCTAGAGATAGTTGAACATCCTTACCCTGTAAAGCAGCACGATAACCAACCCCATTAATCTCCAACCTCTTTTCAAAACCATCTTTCACACCACAAAAAATGTTCTCAATCATTGAGCGCGACATACCCCATTTAGAACGCGCATCTTTTGACTGATCCCGCGGCATAACTGATATGATATTTTCCTCAAACTTGACTAAGACTTCATCATTGACGACGTAACTCAGTTCACCTTTTGGACCTTTTGCCTTAACCAGCTGACCTTCAACAGTAGCAGTAACTCCAGAAGGAATTGAAATGGGTTTCTTTCCAATACGAGACATTGTTCTAACCTACTTTTTCTTCCGTTTTCTTGACATAACTTAGAAAACACGACAAAGGAGTTCTCCACCAACATTCTGTTCACGCGCCTCATGATCTGCCATGACACCTTTAGGAGTCGATAAAATCGAAATACCAAGACCATTTGCCACCTGTGGAAGTGACTTAGCAGAAACATACACACGACGACCTGGCTTTGATACACGTGAAATCTCACGAATAGCAGCCAGCCCTTCAAAATACTTCAACTCGATTTCAATTTCAGCTTTCCCATCACCTAAATCAATTTGATTATATCCGCGAATATAACCTTCCGACTGAAGAACATCAAGAACGTGCGCACGAAGCTTCGAAGCTGGGGTAACTACTTTACCTTTTTTACGACCAAGTGCATTACGAATACGTGTTAACATATCACCAAGAGGATCTGACATAGACATTAAATAATCTCCTCTTACCAACTAGACTTTACAATACCAGGAATATGGCCAATAGAGCCAAGCTCACGCAACGCAATTCGCGACATTTTTAATTTACGATAATAAGCCCGCGGACGACCTGAAACCTCACAGCGATTACGAATACGAACTTTTGAAGAATTACGCGGCAACTCAGCCAACTGAACAGAAGCTTTAAAACGTTCTTCAAGAGAAACCTTCTGATCCATAACTATTGCTTTCAAACGTGCACGACGGGCAGCATAACGCTTTACCATCACCTCACGATGCTTATTTTTTTCAACGGCACTTACTTTGGCCATAATTTCACCTCACTACGTTTGCCGTTACGAACGAAAAGGAAAATTAAAAGCACGCAATAACTCACGAGCTTCATCATCCGTTTTTGCTGTCGTACAAACGATAATATCCATGCCCCAAATTTGATCAACTTTATCATAGTTGATTTCTGGAAACACAATGTGTTCTTTAATACCCATAGCAAAATTGCCATGACCATCAAAACTCTTTGGATTTAAACCACGAAAGTCACGAACCCGCGGAAGAGCAATCGTAACAAGACGATCTAAAAACTCAAACATACGATCTTTACGCAATGTAACTTTAGCCCCAAGAGGCATTCCTTCACGAACCTTAAAGGTCGCAATAGAATTACGCGCACGCGTAACAACAGCTTTCTGACCTGTTATTAGCCCTAAATCCTCAGCCGCAAGGGAAGGCTTCTTCGAATCAGCAGTTGCTTCGCCTATCCCCATATTTATTACAATTTTATCAATCCGCGGAATTTGCATTGCATTTCTGTAATTAAACTTCTCTTGAAGCGCTTTACGAATCACTTCAAAATAATGCACTTTCATACGCGGTATTTGTCTTTCCTCAGCCATTAATCAACTCTCCCGAACGCTTGGCAAAACGCACCTTATTACCATCTGCATTCATACGAAAACCTACACGTGTAGGCTTACCATCTTTAGGATCAGCAATCGCCAAATTAGACAGATGAATCGGAGCTTCTTTAGAAATAATTCCAGCTTCTTGCTTCTGCGTTTGACGTTGATGACGTTTAATCATATTAATCCCACGAACAAAAGCCTTATTCTCTTTTGGACTAACTTTAATTACTTCACCGCTACATCCTTTATCCTTACCGGATAAAACAACAACTTTATCACCTTTTCGAATCTTTTGCATAACATTTACTCCTTACAGAACTTCAGGAGCGAGCGAGATGATCTTCATATGATTCCTACCACGCAATTCGCGGGGAACAGGTCCAAAGATACGAGTGCCGATCGGCTCTTTTTTATTATCTACTAAAACCGCAGCATTACTATCAAAACGAATGACACTACCATCTGCGCGACGAATATCCTTAGCAGTACGAACCACAACAGCTTTCATAACATCACCTTTTTTAACACGGCCACGAGGAATAGCATCCTTAACCGAAACAACAATAATGTCACCGACCGAAGCATATTTCCGCTTTGAACCGCCTAACACCTTGATGCACATGACACGACGAGCACCAGAATTATCAGCAACGTCGAGGTTTGTTTGCATCTGAATCATGACTGGCCACCTTCTCTTAACACATATACCCGATTGTACCTTTTGTACACTCGGATTTGCCTGCCAAATAACGATAAAGCTACTGCCTTCAAATTTATCAATGATAAAAACATTATTAAACTCTAAAACAATAAACTTAATCCATTACGCTACATTGTCTTTTACAACAATCCAACTTTTATCTTTCGAAATTGGTCTAGATTCTTGAATAGAAACTTGATCCCCAATCTTGAATTGGTTGTTTTCGTCATGCGCTTTATAATTTTTAGACTGCCGAACAGTCTTCTTAAGAAGCGGATGAGAATAACGGCGTTCAACTTTTACAACAACAGTTTTATCACTTTTGTCGCTAATAACAACACCCTGCAAAACGCGTTTAGGCATCTCTCATTTCCTTAAACCTTACTTTCACTTAATCTTTGACGAAGAAAAGTTTTAATACGCGCAATATCACGACGAACTTGTCTAACACGCGCAGTCTTTTCTAATTGACCTGTTGCTTTTTGAAAACGCAAATTAAATTGCTCTTTCTTTAACTTAGCCAATTCATCTTTTATTTGGTCGAGCGTTTGCGCCCGTAATTCTGTGGCTTTCATCGCTTAACCTCATTATTCAGCAATACGCTGGATGAAACGCGTTTTTATAGGCAACTTTGCAGCGCCCAATCTTAGCGCTTCACGTGCAACATCCTCCGGAACTCCATCAAGCTCAAACATGACGCGCCCAGGAGCAACACGTGCAGCCCAATAATCAACACTTCCCTTACCTTTACCCATGCGAACTTCAGTCGGTTTAGATGTAACCGGAAGATCTGGAAAAATGCGAATCCACACACGACCAGAACGCTTCATATAACGTGTAATCGCACGGCGCGCCGCTTCAATTTGACGAGCAGTAACCCGCTCCGGCTCAACAGCCTTCAAACCGTAGGCACCGAAATTCAAATCCGTACCACCCTTCGCAAAACCGTGAATACGGCCTTTGAACTGTTTACGGAACTTTGTGCGCTTTGGCTGCAACATTGTTCTCTACTCCAAATTTTAGTTCAATCTCAAAAACTAAGCATTTTCGCGGCGACGATTCGATGAAGAACCAGATTGATCAGCTTCCGTAGCACGACGCTCTGAAGCCATCGGATCATGCTCAAGAATCTCACCCTTAAAGACCCAAACTTTAATACCACAAATACCATAAGCGGTCTTAGCTTCTGCTGTACCGTAATCAACATCAGAACGCAAGGTATGAAGTGGAACACGACCTTCACGATACCATTCCATACGAGCAATTTCAGCACCACCAAGACGGCCAGAACAATTGATACGAATACCTTCCGCACCAAGACGCATAGCAGATTGAACAGCACGCTTCATTGCACGACGAAAAGCAACACGACGCTCTAACTGTTGAGCAATTGATTGCGCAATAATTGTCGCATCAATCTCCGGTTTGCGAATCTCCACAATATTCAATGAAGTTTCAGCATCCGTCATTTCTGAGAGCTTACGACGAAGCTTTTCGATATCGGCACCCTTTTTACCAATAATCAAACCAGGACGTGCAGAATGAATCGTAATACGACACTTTTTATGAGGACGCTCAATAACAACCTTAGAAATAGCTGCCTGTTTAAGCTCCTCAAGCACATATGAACGAATTTTCAAATCCTCATGAAGAAGGCGCCCATATTCACCACTATCAGCATACCAACGAGAGTCCCAAGTCCGATTAACACCAAGACGAAGTCCTATTGGATTTATCTTCTGCCCCATTACGCGGCCTCCACTTTTTCGGTAACTTCACGAACAATAACAGTAAGATGCGAAAATGGACGTTCAATTCTACTAGCACGCCCTCGACCACGAACATGAAAGCGCTTCATCACTATCGACTTACCAACATAAGCTTCCGCCACAACAAGCGAATCAATATCAAGATCGTGGTTATTTTCTGCGTTTGCAATTGCTGATTCAAGCGTTTTTTTCACAGTAGCAGCAATACGCTTGCGTGAAAACATCAAATCAGCGAGCGCTACATTAACTCTTTTACCACGAATCATTGCAGCAACTAAATTAAGCTTCTGCGGACTAACACGAATTGTCCGCGTGACAGCTCTTGCTTCATTATCTTTAAGCTGGCGCAAAACTTTAGCTTTTCCCATTCCTACTTCCTCTTCGCTTTTTTATCGGCACCATGACCATAATAAGTCCTAGTAGGAGCGAACTCACCAAACTTATGCCCAACCATCTCTTCAGAAACAGAAACAGGAATATGCTTATTACCGTTGTAAACACCAAAAGTTAAACCAACAAATTGCGGTAAAATAGTAGAGCGACGGCTCCATATTTTTATAACTTCATTGCGCCCACTTGCACGTACCTTCTCTGCTTTACCAAGAAGATAGCCGTCAACAAACGGACCTTTCCACACTGAACGAACCACCTCAGACTACCTTTCTTATTTCTTGCGTTGATGACGCGTACGCATAATAAATTTATCAGTGGCTTTATTGGAGCGCGTACGCTTACCTTTTGTTGGTTTACCCCAAGGAGATACTGGATGGCGCCCCCCCGATGTACGACCTTCACCACCACCATGCGGATGATCAACGGGGTTCATAGCAACACCACGAACATGTGGACGTTTACCACGCCAACGTGACCGACCTGCCTTACCATCATTAATATTCCCATGATCAGGATTTGAAACAGCGCCAACGGTTGCAAAACAGCTACTAGGAACCAAACGCTGTTCACCAGAATTTAAACGAAGAATAGCCATACCCTGATCTCGTCCAACCAACTGCGCATAAGTACCTGCTGAACGTGCTATCTGCCCCCCTTTTCCTGGCTTCATCTCAACATTATGAATAATTGTGCCTACAGGCATATTACCAAGAGGCATAGCATTACCTGGTTTAACATCCACATTTAAACCAGCCATAACGGAATCACCAACCGCAAGACGCTGTGGCGCAAGAATATAACTCAATTGCCCATCCTCATAACGGATTAAAGCAATAAAAGCGGTACGATTAGGATCGTATTCTAAACGCTCAACTTTTGCTGAAACATCACGTTTAAGACGCTTAAAGTCGACAAACCGATAACTACGTTTATGTCCACCACCCTGAAAACGAGCAGTAACACGACCGCGATTATTGCGTCCACCCTTTGAAGATAAGCCTTCAGTCAACATCTTTATAGGTTTTCCCTTATAAAGACAAGAACGTTCCACAATAACAAGCTGACGCTGCCCAGGTGTAGTTGGATTAAATTGCTTAAGTGCCATTATTCCTATCTCCGAGCCTCTTAAAGACCTGTCGAAACGTCGATAGTCTGACCACTGGCCAGAGTTACGATCGCTTTTTTGACATCACTCTGCCGACCAACTATACCTTTGAAACGCTTCACTTTACCCTTACGGACTATCGTGTTAACTGCTTTAACTTTTACGCTAAAAAGCGCTTCAATAGCAGCCTTAATCTCAGGCTTCGTCGCTTTCGGCGCGACATTAAAAGCAACTTGATTATATTCAGAAATCATAGTCGCCTTTTCAGTAATAACTGGACTAATAATTATATCATAATGGCGAAGATCTGTCATTTAAAACGCTCCTCAAGAGCCTCAACAGCTGCTTTTGACAAAACAAGTTTGCTGCGACGCAAAATATCATAAACATTAATTCCCTGAATCGGCAAAATGTCAATATTAGGAATATTAGAGGCTGCACGAAAAAAGTTAATATCAATCTCTTTACCACCAATCAAGAGAGCGTTATTAAATCCAAGCTTAGAAAAATGAGAAACAAGCATTTTCGTTTTAGCATCCTTAACAGTCAACTCATCCACAATAATTAAATCTTTTGCTTTTAATTTTGCAGATAAAGCAAGACGTAAGCCAAGAGCACGAATCTTTTTAGGAAGATCATGCGCATGGCTACGAGCCACCGGTCCATGTGCCTTACCCCCACCTCTAAACTGCGGTGCACGTGCAGATGAATGTCGAGCGCGCCCTGTCCCTTTCTGTTTAAACATTTTCGCCCCTGTTCGCGACACATCAGAACGACCTTGGGATTGATGACTTCCCTGCTGACGACGTGCAAGCTGCCAACGAACGACACGCTGCAAAATATCCTCACGCGGAACAAGATCAAAAATAGCTTCAGAAACCTTTAATTTGCCAGCTTCATTACCATCAAGAGTTTTAATTACAAGATCCATTATTAGGCTCCCTCGACTTCAGAGGTTTCCATCACCGGAGTAACCATTTCCGTTTTCTCCTTCACAAGACGGCGAATACCAGCAGGCTTTGGAGCATTATCAGGAAGAGGCTTCTTCACAGCATCCCGTACCAAAATCCAAGAACCTTTAGAACCAGAAACAGCACCACGGACTAAAATTAAACCACGCTCACTATCCGTGGAAATAACTTCAATATTCTGTGTTGTTACACGCACTTGCCCCATATGGCCAGCCATTTTTTTACCCTTAAAAACTTTACCAGGATCTTGGCATTGCCCTGTAGAACCATGAGCACGATGTGTGATCGAGTTACCATGGGAAGCACGATGCCCACCAAAGTTATGTCGTTTCATAACACCAGCAAACCCCTTACCGATACTGGTACCAGTCACATCAACTCTTTGCCCTGGAACAAAATGTTCCACCGTAATTTCAGTACCAACATCAAGAAGATTGTCGGGACTCACACGAAACTCTGCTATTTTGGCTTTAGGCTCAACAGAAGCCTTAGCAAAATGTCCACGAAGAGCTTGTGAAGTATTCTTAACCTTAGCAAAGCCTACACCTAATTGAACAGCAGTATAACCATTCTTTTCAACTGTACGCTGAGCAACGACTTGACAATTCTCCAAACGAAGTACCGTCACCGGCACATGCTCACCAGCATCATTATAAATACGGGTCATGCCCAGCTTCTGTGCTATTACACCTGAACGCATCGGGTCTGTTCCTTCTGTCCTCAAACCTCAGAGCTTAATTTCTACATCCACACCAGCAGAAAGATCGAGCTTCATAAGCGCATCCACTGTTTGCGGCGTTGGATCAACAATATCAAGAAGACGTTTATGTGTCCGCATCTCAAACTGCTCACGACTCTTCTTATCAATATGCGGTCCACGATTAACCGTAAATTTCTCAATCCGCGTTGGAAGCGGAATGGGACCACGGACATTTGCACCGGTACGTTTAGCAGTCGATACAATCTCACGCGTCGACGTATCAAGAATTCTATGATCAAACGCTTTCAAGCGAATGCGAATATTTTGACTGTTCATGCTCTTTATTTCCCTGTTATACAAAGCGCCTTCAATAATAAAGGCACTCAACAAGCATTATTTATTCAATGATCTTAGAGACGATACCGGCACCAACAGTACGACCACCTTCACGAATAGCGA
>NZ_JBHINE010000022.1:0-27303 GCF_042194715.1 Bartonella sp. CM120XJJH
ATCAGATAACAAAAGCGTGAGGAAAAATCTGCACGATAGGCAAGGCTTTCTTCCGTGTTTTTACCACCCGTATCAAACACGGCAATCGCTTGTAGCTTTTCGGCAACCTGTTCAAGCGCATCTGCTACGGGATTTTTGCCATTATCAAGGCGCCCTGCACTATAAGCCGGTGCCAGTAAAATCCCAGGCTCTACCCCTAAATGACCACGCGCATGAGCCAAGGCATGCACACCGGTCAGGTGAGCGTTTGATCCCACCATCTCAGTTTGTGTCTCAGCAATGGTTGATTTTTCTTCCACACGCACAAGGATAATTTGTGCCTCAATCCCCTGCGCACACACGGCGTTGATGACATCAAGAGCCGTGCCTCTTGTCCCAAGCTTTTGGATTTTCTCACCCTCATGCGTAAAGAGAAGAACAGGCTCATTGAGGGGAAAAACTTGGTTATCAGCATCAGGGGCTGTAACAACC
Source organism: Bartonella sp. CM120XJJH (assembly GCF_042194715.1). Classification (NCBI taxonomy): domain Bacteria; kingdom Pseudomonadati; phylum Pseudomonadota; class Alphaproteobacteria; order Hyphomicrobiales; family Bartonellaceae; genus Bartonella; species Bartonella sp. CM120XJJH. Next base: position 472 of record NZ_JBHINE010000022.1, read on the forward strand.
GCTCCAATGGCGGTCTGATCAAATGTTGCTAAAGGACGGGAATCCTCACCAGCCTCTACAATGCGAATCCCATGATTAAATTCTGTTGCCATCTTGCTCTCCAAATCAATGAAGAGACTATAACAAGCATCACCATGCTCCATAAGACTGACACTGTCAGTCAAAAAAAGCCCTTTCAAAGGGCTTTTAAAGAGCAATAAAAGGACTTAAAAAAGACTATTACAACCTTAAGCTATGATACAACAAACATTAGTTTGACTTGTGCTGTCTCTTTGGTTAGTCGTACATCCATTCATTCTTTCCATAACCTTATAAGGACTGCACCATCAGCACCAGCACCGCTTGGAGAAGAATCTCCATGAGAACCAGCACCACCACCACCAAAACCACGCCCTGCTTTTCCTGAACTATAGGATCCTTTGCCGACTCCTCCAGAGCCACCTCTTGATGTATCACCCCCAGCATCACCTCCGTTACCGCTTATCTTGCTCGTAATTCCATTCGTTCCATCACAACCATTGCCGCCTTTGGCAATTCCTAGATGTTCGTCTGTTGCTAAGCCAAAATTTCCACCAATGCCTCCAGCGCCACCAGAGCCTGAATAGTAGGTAGTCGTACTACCACCAAATCCCGAATGAGAGGTATAGGCGTAAGCACCTCCACCACCATGTCCTCCTGTAGCTGTCATAAAATTTTTGCCAACAACTGTTATTTCTCCAGAATTACCGCTTACACAACGCTTTGCAACAGAAGCTCCTCCTTTACCAATGACGATATCTTGATGACCGTTTAAACTGGCCTTGTAGCCATACCACACGGAACAACCTCCGCCGCCGCCGCCACCGCCTAATCTTGGTGTATCCGCACCACCACCACTACCGCCGCCGCCCCAGGCTGTAATTTCGACTTTGGTTTTATCGGTGACCCAATCGGGCCATTGAATTTTCCCATCTTGCGTATAGAGCAATTCAGCATCAGCAAGAGCCGGCCAATTTGTGATTTTATCAGTCAAATCTTTTTTAAGACTCTTTATTTGTGCCAAGATAGCGGCATCCACTTGTGATTTGGTATAAACAACATCACCATCAACTTTCAGTGGTCCTTTAAGCGAGCTTCCTGTTGTGCTTAAACTGGTAACCATTTCACCATTATGGGTAAGGCTCAATGATGAATTGCCTATGAGTTCTAAACCACCACTCATAGTGACTTTGCTGGTAAATTTATTATAATTTTTCCATTCATTGGGGCTGGTTAGGCGACCATAGCTTGTGAGATCTTCGTTGATCTTAGCTCTAAAATCATCAAGCCCCACAATATCTTCGGTTTTATGTTGGTGTGCGCCTAACAGGGAGATAGCACTGCCAAAGGTGAAGTTATTATTGCTTGATTTATAGAGAACATAATTGTTGGCTGCATCGTGTGCCCCCTCGATATCACTTAAATCGGCAAAAGTGAAGGTTTTATCGGCTGCCATTTTGCTCTTCAGGGCTGCTTCAAGATCGGCAACATCACTTATTGTGTGCATGTGTTTTGAAGGCGCTTTTTGGTCTACCTTGTCCTCAACATCCGCAAGTGCTTGATCAATTTTCGTCAAGTTTTCGCGCAAGATTGGGAATTCAGAACTGATAAAGCGTCCTTCTTTAGGCAATTCCATGTCGAGTTTTTTGGTTTTTGTCATCTCTCATTTTCCTCTCATAATATGCCGGCGCCAAAATCGCTCACCATTGACCGTGCCGCCGGTCCACCGGTAAGCGTGAGTTTGAGGCGTGCTTGTTTGGCTGTCTTATCGCTGCTCACAAATTTGCGCTCTGTCCAAAGCGGTTCAGCGAGTTGTTCTGTTTCCTCTAATTTCAAAGGGGTGAAAGCACCATCATCCAGTTGCATCTCGAGTGAGAAGGTTGCACCGCCGGGTAAAAATGTTTTGATATAGCTCGTTAACCTTGCCTTTTCCCCAAAGGCGAAAGCACGGGTGACATAAGTAGCTTCCTTATGAATCTTTCCCGCAATCAATTGCACAGGAGCAAACAACACGGGTGAGAGCTTTTCTGTCCCTTTGAGAATGGCGCGAAGCTTTACCTTTTCACTGATATATTCAGTAAGACTGAGTAATTGAAAGGGAAGCAGTTGATAAACCGTGCCATTGTTTCTTTCAATTTCAAAGATGACAGAACAATCGCTTGAAGGCAATTCAATGGCTGCACGTATTTGTAAATCAGAGCAGTCCACAAGATCAAATGTGCCTAAATCGACAGTCTTTTCTGTTTGTGTATAGCGTGCTGCCAACACACGAAAGGCTAAAGCCTCATCTTGATGAGCTGTCCAGCTTTGCGCATTGACAGAAGAAAAGCGTGGACCGGTCACGTAAGGGTGGCTTGAGACGTATCTCTGGTGTTCTGCATCAAAATCCCCAAGCTTTGCTAAAGAGACGGAATGATCAGCATCATCTGTCTTGATAACGAAAGCCGTTAAGCGGTCATCCATCACAAGGAGTGGTACATCATAGCGTGCCTCTGCCCACCCTCTCTTTGCGCCCTTCATAGAATAAAAGCTTTGCGCTTGAATATCGGCGGTCGGATAGCCATTTTCGGTTGTCACCAAATCAATCACCAGATCATGGTTTTGATTACCGATTTTGCAAAGATGAAAGTCAATGCCTGTGATTTGCCGTGTTTCATCGGGGGTAAAGACCTGCGCTTGGGGGTCCACTTGCGTCCATATTTTCACAGTGGTGGTGCGCCGCATCACTTTCACATCAATCACACCTTGGCCGGTAAAAAGCCCCGTTGCAATGGTTCCACCTTTCCCCCGTGCCACAACATTTTTTGTGCCAGCGGTGATGTTTTGTGGAATCTTAAAAGTGCCCTCAAGGGTGCCATAGGAATTGGCAAAAAGGGGATAATTCGGCAAGACATTCACACCATCAAAGATGAGACTTTCTAATTGTTCAAACTTGCCAAAACCTTCAATTTTAAAGTGAAGGGTAATTTGTCTCAAAAAATCAATTTGCTCTTGGGTTGCACTCACCAAATCATCACGCACTTCTGTGTTACGAATGCTTCTCCCACGGTTCCTGCCCATGATAATCTGATTGGTGACACCAGAGAGCCAATCGGTGCGCTGTTCGTGCCAAAAGTCTGTCGCGGGTTCAAGGGTTACTGTACCAGGCAGGGGTGCAAAATTTTGATAAGGATTGATTTTTTCGCAAGCCGTTGTCAACTCTTGCGCAATGATCACCTCATTTGTCCAGTCAAGCGTGACAGGCGCTGTAAGATTAGCGGTGTAAAAGGTTGGATCAATGGCGAGCTGTAAAATGCCGTTGCCTACAGCCCCCGTTTGTTGAAAGCCTTCATCTCTGTAACGATCATCAAGAAAGGGATCAGCGAACATGCCTTTTTTGGCAACAGGCTCTTTAGAGTCCACATTGCTTTTAATGCGCTCTAACTGCATCAACCGGTCAAGGGAAAGCACCCGTTGAAAATAGCGCCACATCTCATCATAGGGGGCAACCCGTGTGCCATCATTGACCACAACCGGCGTTTCAAGCCAATTGTTGGTGATCGTTGCAAGGGATAACACATCATCAGGGACACTGGGTGCCATAGGGTGGTCTACTGATATACCTTTGATGTAAACCACATTGCCCCCTGTGTTCAGTCCTATACGGTCAATGCGGGGCAATTTGTAAGTGTAACTGACGATAATATCCCCACCTTGCGCCCCCCCTGAGACGGTAATTTCCTGCGCTGTTACTTTATCAGCCGTGATTTTTGCACGATAGCGATAAGTCACCTTATAGCTGCTCCCCGCTAAAGGTTCGTCTCCTACGGGCGCCCAATCAATGGTGTCTCCGGTTTTTTTAAAATCTATGCCTTCTTTAAATTCCTTGCTTCCTTGAACGACTTTAATAAAAGAGGTGATGCTTTTATCCGGCACACCATCACGCCCTGCAGCAACTGCACCGCGGGTGACATTAACGGTTTTTTCTTTTGTCAACAAAAGAGACTGAATATCGGCAATAGGAAAATAATAGGGTTTAAAGGTGAAACTTGTCTTGCCTTTTGGGGGTGCAAAAATATGCGTTTCGCTTGGAACAACGCTTGTCGAAAAATCCTCCACCTCTTCATGGCGCAAGGCGGCTAAGCGCTTGCGTTTAAAGCCATTGATATTGGCTTCCCCTTCTTGAATACTAAAGATTTGGCAACCGTTGTTTGGTCCTAAAGCGCTCACACGGCAGCCACTCACGATATAATGCCCATGGGCTCTGTCATATGTTGCAATAGCTTGCATGGCGGGTTCAAGCAATGAGGGGGATTTTTGGTCAATCAGAACACCATCTTGTAAAATATAAACCGGAAAGAAAGTGCCACTTTGCGCATCTTCTTTCAGTGCCCAAACAAGCTTTGCTGTTTCGCGTGCGGCACCAGGTTCTCCTTCTGCCAAGGTGCCAGGGACTTGCCCCAACAGCTCTGGATCATCTTCATGGGTTATCCATTTTTTTTGCAGCTTCACACCAATTTCCAAGCGTCCAATCATGGCAACATTGTTAAGTACAGCTTCAGAGACCGGAAAAATATCGCCTGCGATATAAATCTTGCCATCTGTTAAAGTGACGGTATTTGTGTCTTTATTGACAAAGGCATCAGCCCGTTCAACGCGATCTCCTTCTTGTGCCACAAGACGCCCCAAGCGGTCATGCCGTCCCCTTATAATGGTTTGAACTTCATTCAGTTCACCACTTTGAATAAAGGGACGCGTGCCATAAAAGACAACGCTTTGTTGTTCCTCTTTGCCGCGAGATCTGTCAATTGCAAAGGGTAAACCACTTTCATGCTTCATCTTAAAACCTCAATAAAATCTTGAATTGTTCGCGAACATCGGCACGCAAAGGAATGTTAATGGGCGTTTTGAGTATCTCCACACCACCATTGAGTTCATTGGCGTCACACCAAAGCTTGCCCAAAAGGATATCAAGGGGGATATCAAGAGGGATATCTTGTTTGGGAATGCCGTGAACGAGAATGGAAACAAAGGCTGCTTGTTTCCGGTCAATATCGTGAAAGTCTGTTCGTGCTGCCAGAAACAACAAGGTGCCTGTTGGGGAAGGGTTAAATCTGTTACCACAATGGCTGTACACACCATCCAAAGCCTGTTCGACAGGCGCTACAGCATAGCATCTGCGATACCCAATCACGGCATTTTGGGTGTCTCTTAACACGAGATAAAGCGTGCGGCCATGAAACCATTCTGCCATCAGCATATCGCGTTCATGTTTTTTGACCGAACACCACGGAAAATTTGCCATGTCCCATGGATAATCGATTTGGTTCCAGCTTAACTCTTCATCCCCATCATCTATCCAATTGCCAATAAGCCTGCCTTCTTCTCTTGTGAGAACGCGCTCTATCTCTGTTGTGCGCCCAAAGGAAAACAATGTTCCTCCAGCTGTTAAGCGAACACCGCTCTCAGAATCCAACATGCTGTCATCAAGGCGTGACATATTGGCTTCCATAGCTTGCACATCATAACCATAGGTCCCACGGCGAAAATCAGAGCGCAAACTTTTGGAAAGGTCAGTGATTGCTTCAATGGCTTCAAGGCTTTTGCGTTCAGGCAAGTGATCAAAATCAAGTTGAAAGGAATTCCACCATGCGCGCCCCGTCCAGGCGGGTTGAAAGCATGCTGAAATCCCTAGCCATTCAAGCCCCATCTCTATTGCCGCAAGGGAGCCACGTATCCTCTGCCATGCAAGACCCTGATCAATTAAATCATAAAGGTTAGAGAAATAAGGGGTTAATTCTTGTAAGCCATATTCGTCTATTAAAAAGGGCAACCAAGAAGGCGGACGCGTGATAAATTTCGCGCGGGGTATTTCTTCGAGTGCCGTTTTAACGTGAGGGTCAAGAGCCATTGCTTCGGCAAAACAACGTTCAAACAAGCTCGAATTCGGGGGTAAAAGTGAGGAAAGCATCAATAAGCGCGCCCCCGTTCAGACAAGACAATATCCCCTAGTGCGACGGCTTCATCCGGTGCGACCAAAATATCCTCACAAGGGTGCGTTATGTTCACATGGTGAACGCCTTCAACCATCAAGCGGCTTAATATCCAACTTATTGAGAGATCACGCCCAAGCCTTTGCGCACGCGCCCATTCTGCTCTTAAATTCTGCTCCGCTCTTTCCAAAACAAAGGAGCTTTCATCCGGTAACAACCAAAAATCAGCAGAAATATCGATCATCCGCTGCACCGCGCTTTTCACAAAGATGTGGTCATTGGTCATTTTAACATGGGGGCAATCAAGGGCTGCTTGTACCTTGGCAATTAAAGCCTCATCAGCCACCCCTGAAGGGGCGTCACTAAAAAGCGCAACATGAATAAGCGGGCTTTTACCCTCACGATAAACAAAAGCATCTTTGACATGGATATCGCTTGAGAGAGCAAAATATTGGTAACGTGGCGCTGTGCCCCCTGTGGAATGTCCTTGTCTATTTAAGCGAATGCGACGGCGAAACCGCTCATCATCTTCATCCAAAAGGCGCGTGACCCCATGAAAATCCCCCAAATGATCTAAACTTGTTCCACGGGCAAATGTGAGTAAATTATCCCGCGCCACTTCATTAACACGCTGGCGCAACAGCAACTCTTCATAAGCGGCCGCTTGCAATTGAATGACCACCGGATCATAAGCCGTCTTTTCCACATTATAAGGAATATGATGCGCTGCAAAAAGCTCAGTCAAACGCATGATCTTTTGCTCTAAAATTGCTTCAACAGAAAGCTCTTCAATAATTTGTGGCAAAGGGAGTGGTGGAGGGGGAATTTGTGGGAGGGATAAAGGTTCAAACTCTGTCATCACCAACCTCTAAATTGATGCTCATTGGCTCTTTGTGTGACCAATCCCCCAAATGCCCATCGGGATAAAAAACACCCGTTAAAACAAAATGAAAAGTGCCTTCACGCGTTGCTTTTGTCAGATCAATCCTCTGCAACGAAAACCCGGGCTCTCCACACTCTGGATCATCGAGTGCTTCAACAATTGCTTGATAAAGCTGCATCATCGTCGCAGGATCAGCATTGGCGTCTTGGAATGCTCCAACATCGCATCCATAATGACGACGCAAAACCCGTGTCCCAATCCTTGTCGTCAGACATTTACGCAGTGACTGTTGGCAATGTGCCCAACCATATAAGAGAGAGCCATCCTTTTCGCTTATCCCACACCGCATGCTTTAAGCACCCTTTGTTGTCTTTGTGGTAGAAACAGTTGGGGGCGCAGAAACAACAGGGGCTGGTTTTTCAGCAATCTGACCAAGCAGCAAGGGATATTTAGCCGCTTCCTCACTTAAACAAATTTCTTCACCTTTGCCCGGTGAACGCTTGCCTGCAACAAAGTCTGCATTGGTTAAAATAACATAAGTGTTCTCACGCATGATAAAAACTCCTTTAAAGAGGACTAGAGGTTGTGGAGGGACCCATTTTGACCCCACCGTGTTTGTGGCTTGCGCCAACCGATTTTTGATTGTGCTGTAAATCTTCTGCTTGAATCTGCACACTGCCCGTTAATGCAACACGGGTTGATTGATGAGAAAGCACCAAACCTTGGCTACTCAAATGAATTTGGTTTTCCCCATGGGAAAGAATAAGCTCATCCTTCGTGATACGCAAAGCACCACCCGCATAACACAGAGCAAGCTCTCGCAGTGAGCGTGCGGGATTAGGTGCATCCTCACTATAACTATCGCGCACCACCAGAGAGGCAGAACCAATTTCGCCATGGGGATTTAACAAGCGCACCGGATCACCAACATGGAGGGGCATATTGCTTGAAACAGCACCAGAAGCTTCTTGCGCTTGTAGCCAAGGCGATAAAACCGCTTGTCCATTGGAACCCTGTTCGGAAAGTTTTACCCGCACCCTATGACCATCAACTTCTGCAACCCGCCCAATCATGTGCTGGTTGGCAAGACAGCGTTCAAGCGCATCAAGACGCTTCATCATTTGCCGCAAAGTGTCACTCAAAAGGTGCGCATCATTCATGCCTCCACCTCATCATCACATGAGATCAAACCAGCTTTGAGCTGTCCTTCATCACAAAAAATATCCTGTCCCAACTGATGCAAATCTTGGTGCCATTCCACCACGCTTATCGATACACCACGCTGCTTAATCGCTGCAGAGATAATCGGTTCAATTTGCACCTCACGCGGGGCACTCAAATGCGTTAGCCCCCACAATTGCCCGCTATGACAAAGCACCGCAATGGCTTCTGCTAAAAGCCAACTGGAAACATCACGCTCTTTACCTGTGGTAATAATAAAAGCCCCTAAATGAAGATCGGCACTCATCTGTCCAGAAGCAACAGAATTGAAACGGCTTGCTAACACTGCAACGCGTATGGCTGGAGCCACCAGCATCTGTGTTTCCAATTCTTCTAAGTTAAAGCGCCCAAATTGACAGCCGCAATCGCGCACATCTGGCAAAGCGCCTTTAAGGCTTCTTATCACCGCTTCACGAAACTGATTAATGCGCCCTGCTTGTGTGATCGTTTGACTCATGAAAAGACCCTTTCCAGCCAATCTTCTGCCGCTTTGACAATTTCCACTTTATTGTGCTCTGAAAGCCCCAAATAGGCACGTGCCGGCATGGTCACTTGGCGTACACAAACAAAGCGGTGTGCATTGCCACTTTTAAGAAAAAAGCGCAGTGTCTTGCCATTTTTCGGGCGAATAACCCCACCCAATTGGTGAATCCGCGCATAAACCAACCCAGAGCCCACAATCACCTGTTCTGGTGAAGCTTTCATATCAATGGAGCGTGAAAGCGCCCCACTGGCATAAAGAATGGAGGTGCGAGCATGATTGTTTTTCCACTTCTCTCCTTGGACAGACGTTTTTTCGCTTTGAATCCGCCGCCTTGTGCTCTCTTGGATAAGACGCCCAACCCCTTGTGCCAAAGTCCCCATCGAGCGATCAGCGCCCCTTTGCAAAAAGGATAAAGCCGCTTCAAGCCCCATCTCTTTAATCTCAATATGGGTTGAAACAGACATGTTACCTTCCCATCAAACGCGGCTTAGCATAAAAGAAAGCCCCATCACGCACGGGACCATCTTCGCTCATAATTTTAGGTTCATCGACCCCTAAACCCGCTTTGCCTTCCGCAATGCGTTTCAAGAGTTCAACCGCCTGTTTGTAACGATCTTCAATGGTCGTGGTCAGTGCCGTATGGCGTATGGCTAAATTATAAACAGCAATATTGACACAGATCATACCCAGAGCCGCCGGCTGTCCAGCAATGGGGACCAAGTAGCGATGAGACAAATGCACATCAATCTCACCGCTTGCTTGGTTTAGAGCGCGGGCAATGGCTTGCTCTGAAAAAACTGGATCAGAATTCTCATCCATCCCGCACAAATCATCCAAGAAGTCATCACCCCAGAGCTCTTCAATCAATGTTTTGCTTGCATAAGCCATGTTTCAAAGTTTCCCTTAGACAACGTCTTGCAACAAAACGCCGGCATCTTTTGCGGCGACCAATTCACACACACGTTCCCCCACACGCACCCGTTTACCGCCTGATAAGCCTATATCTGGATCATTAATCACTCCAGACAAACGTTCACCCAATTGGGCACTAAAGCCCCAACTGATGACCGAACCATCCGCCTGTTGTTTGGTGGGGTCAATATAAAGCAGTGCAATCTTATTGCCCCAAACGCGTGCCAATTGCGCCGAACGCCCTTTGCGAGCCAAATTCACTTGCGATTCACCAATGAGTAAACGATCGGGGTGTATTTCCATCAGATCAGCAAATTGCGCCTTGGTGATAAAACCATCAGCAGTGCCACCCCCTTTAACGGCTTTAATGATTTTGGGATGACGTTTGAGTTTTGACCAAACAACTTTACCCATCACAATGGTGTTGGGCGTATAGACGAGAGCTTTATCCATCGCCTCATCTAAAGTGGCATAAGGATCAGATTTCTCATAATCACTGAATTTATTCTCACCTTTGAGCGTTATCACGCGCTCTGGTGCGTAATTTTCACTTCTTTGCACAAGGGCTGCAACACGCACTTCACGCCCCAATTCTAGCAAATTGGCAAGTCCTTCCACGGCTGTCTTTTCGGGGTTATAGCGAGAGCGTCGCTCCGCCCTGGCGCGTGCCGCTGCTTCAATATCTGAATTGGGGATAAGATCATCCAATCCGTAATCCTTGACACTGGCTTCCCGTTCAAAGGCAGAAAATTCCACCACATTCGGGCGCCCTTTTCGCCCAACCTCAAGTTCAGGCACCGTAAAATTTTCCGCTAAAGGAAATTCACTATATTTAAACACCTCACTTAAAACACAAACGCGTGGCAAAACTTTATCGCCAATAAGAGAACCTGCTGGATTGCGATAACCAATAGCAATAGCAGTGAGTGTTGGATCAATGGGAAAAGGTCTGTTCATTTTAAGCCTCGATTAATTAATTTTAAAAGAAATAACATCACCAGCAGAACCATCACTCATGGCAATACCAATGGTGCGGTCTGCTGCTTCTGCCTTTATGGCGTGCCCTTTGGGGTCAGAGGTCAAAAAATCACCAAAGGAAACATTGCCCCCACAAACCACTTCACCCCAACCACATTGGCCAACATCAATCATCTCACCAGCCTTGGCTTCACAAGACCCTGCAGTCCCTAATAATTTATCACCCTTACCAGAAGCCGTTGCCACCATTCCCTCAGTGCGGGCTGCAACAATGCAATAAGGTGAAATTTCTGCAGCAGTGCGAAAAGATTTAATCAAAATCATCGTACTCATGATTGGCGCTCCTTTTGCTCGCTAATATACTCAACCGCTTGGCTAATGGTGATGTCGAAGCCTTTTTGCTTCTGCTCTTGTTGATAATGGCGTGCCGCAAGGGCAACCTCTTCTGGAGCAAGCTTTGGTTCTTGTGCTAAGGCACACACTTCTAAAGGGCTTGTTGAGGCAAGCGCCGGCAACTTCTCGACCAAACTTTTAAAATGCTCCATCCCCCCTTCAAGGCTACAGAGCGCACGATATTCCTCGCGAGCAGCCGGCAAAATCTTGCCCTCTTCAATGGTCTTGTCTAAAAGACTCTCAATGGCACTGTTTTTTTGCTCTTCTTGCAAAAGCGCTAAATCTTCTCGCGCTTTTGTTAATTGGGCGTTTAATTCCACGCGTTCCTTTTCGCGCGCTTTAAGCGTTGCTAAAACCTCATCCGCTTTAGCATCTTCTGCCAGCGATAGTGCACTGGCAATGGCTGTCAAATCCATCTTTTTCTCCGTCAAAGTTATAGGGGAAGGCTGTTCACGGCTTAAAGCCGTCATGACAAGGGCTGGACGGTTCACCAAACCAGCACCGGCTAAATTCAAAATTTCACCTTTCTTGGAATGGCGAAACTCAGGCGAAAGATAGCGATATTCTCGGGCAATAATTTTTTTAGCTGCCATATCGGTCCATTTAACGCGTCCCCAAATCGCACCATCCCGCTCTGCCAATTCTTCAATCCAGCCACTGGCAGGCGCTTCTAAACCATTTCTCGCACGGTGATGTTGCCCATGCTCATAATCTATCACAAGCGGTCCTTTATTGGCTGCAAAGGCTTTTAAAATCGTTTGCGGGTTATAATGCCATTGTCGTCCATCACGTGCCTTCACATGAGGCGCTTTGGGCAAAAGCTCTACCCACTCAGGCGCTTGGCTAACGGTGGCGTCTTCATATGAAACATCTTTGCATAAAACGTCTGGACAGAGATCTATTAACGCAGCATGAAATGTCCCATCATAAAATGTCTGGGCATCCCCATCTTTTTGATCTTCGTGAAATTCTTGTTCCATACATTGCCTATTGCTTTACAATTGTCATTGGCAATACAATGCATGAAACTTACTCCCACTATAAGTCTGACACTGTCAGTCAAAAGAGCATTTCCCAAAAAAACACTCTTTTCCCTATTATTCTCCTTGTGAGAGAAACCCCCGTGCCAAACCATCCCATAAAATCGTTTTCAAAGGCACTTCAAAGGCGATAGAGCGCCGTTGTGAAGTGAAAGGTACAATTTATCACTCCACACAAAAAAGCCTCTCTCAAGCCGTTTTTTTTAAGATTGCTTTTTGGCTTAAAAACATTATATCATTGGAGGTAAGGCGTGAGCCAGTTTTGCCAGGACGGTTTTACCGGACCTGCGAGGAGTTGACCGCCCTCCACGCCTTCTCTTTTCACAAACACCAACAGAGCTTTACGGTATTCTCTTTACAACAACCTCTCGCCCTTTTTTTCAGCCGCATTCAATAAGCGTCCAATTTCTCTAGAGCTTTTTTTATGCATGGAGGTCAACCACCATTCTTGTTTGCTTGCTACCCATTTGACCACAAAGCGCCACCATGTCCCACCACTTTCACCAAAAAACATAACACCCTGCGTATCTTTTCGTCTAATAACGCCATAGGGCTTTATGAAGGTTTGAATGGCACCTCGAAAATCCTCCAAGTGAAGAGACCGCGCTTGATGCTCTAACAAAATATGTTTCACACTGTCTGAAGATAAACGAATAAGAGAATTGTCCCCACCAAAAACATCACGCACCTTTTGTATCATCGGGGCTATGGGAATAAATCCACGAGACATGCGTCCTTCAAACATGGCTTCCAAAAGTGGTGAGCCCACAATATCTTCAATGGCAATACGCTTGCCATTGTCCCCCATCACAGAGACTTTATCACTCAAAAATCGGCTTAAATTTTGCGCACGATGTTTCCCAGGATTAGAATGCCATCCAGGGTCAATCCCCTTTGGTATCTTTTCAACTTTCCCCGTCCGTTTATTGCGCCAAACCTGCTTTTCAACATGAAGTGGCTCTACCCCCTCTTCATAGCCTAAATTGTCCGCCTCATAGCGGCTTACTTGTCGCACACTGCATTTACACCGCCAACCATTGGGTGGATAAAGCCAATCCCAAACCGGATCATCAACAGGTGCCGTAAACCCCACCCAACTTTCATGTTCTAAACGCTTATGTTCTGAACTCGACAAAGCATAGGTGAGATAGGGCAAAAATTCTTTATTATTTTGTGTGCGCTCCCATTCCCCTGCCGCATGGGCACTCATGGTATTAGCCCAATAGACCGTTTCTAAACGCCGTGGACTGCCCAATTGCACCACGCTCTTTTCACCCGTTTTCGGGTCAATAGCAGTCTTTTTACCCCACCAACCCTTTTCCTGTAAAATCGGCATCAAATTTTTTTGAAACTCTTGGAAAGGAACTTGATGTTTTATGGCCTCTCCAACAGCTCGCGTAAAATCATCCAAAATGTCATAGCCCACCGATTTTGCCACCGTAAAGGAAAAAGCATGTTCTTCTGGTGCTATATCCCGCCAATCAAAGCTTGGAACAAGTGCCTTGGCTTCAAAATAACGGGTAACCTCTTTAGGGGCGGTTTTAAAAAGTTCCTCATCCATGATACCCCAGTCCCCGCGCAATCATTTGCACCTTTGCCAAACGTGCGGCTAATGCGTGATGATCCATCTCGCCCAACAATTCATCTAAGCCTTTGAGGATATCCTCATAACTTTTTGCTTCTCTCACAAGCTTTTTAAAAGGCTCTAAAAGGGGTTCTAAATCCTCTTCCCAGTCACTTAAAGCTTCTTCAGAAAGTCGGTCCAATTCGTCGTGATATTTCCCACCCTGCTCTTTTCCACCCTTGCTCTCTCTTGTCACAGAAACATCAACACCCCCACAATCAGCACAAACATGAGCTTTTTGTCCCCTCTCATCATCAAGCGCATTATCAGGAGCCTTTAAAACATCTTCTTCCTTTTTTGGTTGCGAAAAGCCAATCTTATTGCGCACTTCTTGCGCCCCAACACGCAAACCTAAAGGCACAAGTTTTTCCAGCGCATCACTAATCGCTTTAATATCTTCATTTTCCGAAATCGGCCAATAGACAAGGGGGGTGCGCTCTTGGCGCCCAAAATTAATCTCAACAAAAGGCACAATCAAATCACGATTGGCCGTCAAAGCCAATTGCCGTGCATCAGCTCTGGCAATATCATGGCGCACATTTTCATGAATGCGCGCTTGCGAAAAGGACGACCCATCATCCGTCGTCATCGTTTGTCCCAACACACCCTTTGAAATCTGCCGATCTAAATATTCAGCCTTTGCGGCAAAAACCGCATTGCCACTGCCCCCTGCCGCTTCAATAAATTCAATCTCCATCTCTTTGGGAATAATCGCTGCCGCATCACTTGATAAATCACGCACCGCTTGAATGAGAACCCGCCGTTCCTCATGAGAAGAGCTCGCACCATATTTCCCCACACGCAAAGGCATGCCGTAAACTTCTAAAAAAGCCATCCAATCTTTTAAGGTATATGACTTGAAAAGAAATGCCCAAGCTGCAAGGCGTGCAAGCCCCGTGCGGATAGGTAAACCACTTTTTAACTTTGGGCGGTGAATGGAAAATTTATAAGCAGGCAGTTCAATACCATAGTGAGACCCCTCTTCTTTTAAACGCAAATGAAAACCATCCCGTCGATCTAATTGAAAAAACCGCTGGTCACGCCATTTCCAAGCAACCGGCCACCATTCCTTAGCGCTCTTGTCCCACAAGGTTTCAACAATCGCATAACCTTTGCCCAAAGCATCTAACAAATCCGTCACATAATCATCAACAAAAGTAGGCGCACTAATCACTTCCCGCACCGCATCTGCTATCTTTTTGTCCTGTGCACTGTTGCTTGCTGCAATCACTCCAGGCTCCACACCTGTCAAAGCATTTTTACGCATGCCAAGCACAGCACGATAATGCAAATCACGCTCTTCCATATCATCGGCAAGTTGGAAAAACTGTTCTGGATAACCCCGTGCTGCCTGTTGTAAAATATCAGCAAGTTGCATAGGGGTGAGACCACTCACAATGGTTTGTGACCACACATCACGAACACCATTAATGGTAGGGCTTGCGACTTCTCTCTCCAACCCTTTGATATTAAGCGCCCTGCCCCACTGATCTAAAAGTTTTACCATCTCATTATCCCATCAATAAATCTTTGATCGCATTGTTGAAAAAAAAGGCGTTGAAAAGAGTGAGCTTTCATCAAAACCATAAGCCTCTCTCACAGGTGTATAATCATAAATTTCAGGCGTCTGCCGGCTGGCAAAATAAGCCAAAGCGCAAGCAATCGCGCTATCACCATGACGCATAAAACCATCACTGCCTTTAAAACGATGATTGTCTGGAATTTTCACAATGCCATTGACATAAGCAAGCGCTTGATGATCGGCAACAATGTCACTATCGCGCGGCAAAACAATCGTCCCATCCCCAAAAGCTTCTAAATAAGCCGGCATCTCTTTGCCATACCAATTTTGCGACAATTGCACTTCCCGCACCAGCCCCCCATAACGCTGCGCCGCTTTTTCGGCTAAATAAGCCCCATTGCCCCGTGCATCCAAAGCGCCCCCTAACAAACGCGGCAAGCCATTCACCCCATAAAATAAAATCTCTCTTTGTTGATCAAACGGCGTATTGCGCAATTCCACCATAAACCGTACACGGCGTACCAAATCTTGTCCCACCTCCATCACCACAATCGACGTCGCATCGCCACTGCGCGCAAAATCAACGCCAAAAACATGTTGGCGCCGCCGGTCAAGCCCAATATGAAGAGGCTTTAAGCGCCCCTCACACCAATTAAAAGCAGCTTGACTTCGTTGATGTTCCGATTGATTTTTAAAATCATCCACACAAGAAAAACGCAGCACCGCAATATCAGGCGCACAACAATTTTCAATCTGTAAGCGTGTTAAAGCCGCCCCTTCTTGATCGGCCGGTATGGCATCTAATTCTTGGCGCATAGCAGCCAAACGCACCCCATAAGAGGCACGGATTTGCTTTTCCCATTGTTGCTCAGATGCTAAACTCCACACCTCCCCCTTCATAGCACAAACTCGTTTAAACAAGCCATTTTTAACAGCAACACCAAAGGGGTAACAATGCACCGAAAAAGGCACTTTTCCTGCTCGCGCCTCACGGATCAATTCATTGAAAGGATTGAGCACACCATTATGGGTGGAGATCACACGGATCTTGCCTCCCCAAATCAACAAAGCATTGACAGCATCCAAAACAGCCCGCACATCTTGATGAAACGCCGCCTCGTCAATCACCACAATACCTTGTAACCCACGGATATTTTCAGGGCGGCTAGAAAGCGCCTCAATCCGAAAACCTGAAGCAAAACGCACCCGATAAGCAGAGATATATTTTGTTGACCCATCCGCCCTTTGATCAGAGAATAGAAATTCCTCAACATCCCCACTATGGCTCGTAATTGCCGAAGCAAAATTGCTCACATAGCCAATAAATTCCCGCCCCTTGTCTTTGGTGTCTCCAATATAAAAAACATTATCGCCACCGGCCTCACGTTTAGCTGCAGCAATAAGGGTATCATCCAAAGCTTCCGCAAAAGTAATGCCGGTGCGCCGCCCCTTTTCAACCAATTTTAATGGAGACTTATCTTCAATCCATGCCCGTTGATGCGCCATCAAAACGCCTTCCGCTAAGGGATCACTCTCTTTGGGAAAAGTACTTCTCTGCCAAATATCAAAACCACTCTGATGATCAAAGACATGACTTTTTGAAAAGGGCTGTTCAGCCATGTTTTACCCCCAACACCTGCGCACGAATAGCTCGCGCTGTTTCTTCTGAGAGCCCCGCCGCTGCTGCTGCTGCGTCAACCGCTTTGCTTGCTTTGCTGGTAAAATCCTTCTCTAATCTTTGCCGCCTCGTGGTCGACAAATGTTCAGCCGCCAAAACACCTTTAAGCGCATTGGCCAATTCTTGTGCTGCCTTTGGCGAAAGGTTTTTCCCACTGCTCAACGTTGAAAAAATCAACTCCTTAATCGCTGCCGCCGTCAAAAGAGTGATATTATCAGAAGCTTTAGCATCAAAGCGCTTGGAGAGGCTTGCGGCAATTTCTCTTGTCTGTTCTAGGCGCCGTGACATCACGGCTAGCCGCAAAGAATACCGATTAAAACTGGAAAAGGAGGGTATAGAAAAGCTGAGACCCGTTTCCTTTCGTAAAGCCTTCAAAGCCGCTTTAAACTCACCATAAATAGCCATTTGCGTCTTCTCACGCCCGTTTAAAGCCTCAGCAGCAGCAGCAATAATCTGATCACAAGCTTGCGGCAATAAATCAATCGCCGTTAAACGTCCACGCCCGACCTTGCGCATCCTTCACCTCGTCTTTTATTGATGAACGTTTAGGCCGCTTAATCCCCTCAATGGAAAAGCTCCGGTCTAAATGACGCGCTCCCCGTTCTGTTAATGCCGCAAGAAAAACCGAACCCACACATTTTAACGTAACAGCACCTTGATCTTCCATCCATGCCAATTCATTATGCACAAAATCGCGATCGCGCCTGATGCCATAACTGTATAAAAGCCGCTCAATCATCGCACTCGATAAAGTTTCACTGCGCTCACAAGCAAGCCCTTTTAAAATAATCAACCGCGCTTCTTCACGGATGATTTTATCCATATCTGCTTTCATTTCTTGGCATTCTCCAACAAAAACTCTTGCAAGCGCTCACCAATGGCTGCCACCGGTTGTAATTGTGCAGAAAGCGTGTTGAGACGACCATTCAATTTCTCCATATTCACTTCCAATCTTTGCAGCGCATCACGATCAGGTAAAAAGTCCATCTCCGTCTCTAACTTTTGCACACGCTCTTTAAGCACTGTCATGTCTTTCAGCATTTCCCGCGCACCAGAAGAAAAATAGGCTCTCAAAACCCCACAAATCGCAATAACCGATAACAATAAAGACAACCAGCCATTGGCAACACTGATATCCAAATTCACTTAAAAGTCCCCTCTCTTTTGCCTAAAATCGCCCACTCCGCAGCTTTTCTACGCTGTTCACAAATCAATAAAGCAGCACGATCACGCCCCCAATAGTGCACCACTTCGCGCGCATTCAAAGCACGCTCTGGCAATAAAGCTGGGCGGGCACACGCCATGCGAACAACAGGCGGCAATTCAACCGATAAAAACTGATACGCAAAACTATCCCTTGGCTTGGTTGTTGAGCAAGCGCACACGCTCAAGCCCAATGCCACCGCCAGTAATTGGCAATACTGCATTGACTTCCTCCATTTTCACAAGCTTTTGTTCCAAAGCCGAAATCACCCCTTGCGCTTGATGCTCAGCTTCCAACGCTGCTTGTCTTTGTCGCTCCATTTCAAGCTGTGCACGTGCTGAAACCTTGGCAATTTCAAACTGCCAATACAAATCACGCGCCTTTTCCGCCTTTAAAACTTGCGCTTTCATAAAGCCAAAAGCCGCCAACATCACACTGACCAAAAAAAGCAGACCAAAAGACAGTTTTGAAACAGGGCTAAACATTGCTTTTATCTCCCCACCTCGTTATCTCCACCCCATCATAGGAGCTGCTATGCCGCTTATGGGAATGTTTCCTATTAGAAAAATCCAACGAGCCAAAGCCACGATGCACCCCCAGATTGCCAACAATAATCGCCACCATCGAAGGAATAGAAATGCTCGCCATATCAACAATATGCGGAGCCCCCCACAAACCACCAGAAACGAGCAAAAAAATAACCCCCCAAGCAAACCAAAAAGACCACCATAAATAGAGCCTAGAGCCACGATAAGACGGTTTCATGCCTTCACCTCGCCTCCAATCCCCAAAAGCTTTTTGGCGCGATTAAGATACGTCAAACGTTGCACAAGTCCATTCTTGCCCCCATTAATTGCCTTGGTAATCCTCACGACATCATCTTGGTCAGCAAACCTATTCAAACCTTTCGTCTGCCAAAACCAAACAGCAGACCAAAGAGCAGCTGGAAACTGTTCCACCACTTCTGGAAATGCTTCACAATCAACCGCTTGTTCATCGACTAAGCGCCAAAACTTCGTAAAACGGCGATAATTATTCCGCCCCGTTAATTGGATCAAACCACGCCCCTTAAAATGCACCCCATCCCCAGGGTTGACATTGCCTAAATCACGCCGCCCCTCATAAGCGCGCCCTGAGGCATATTCACAAACGGTAAAAAACCATCACTCTCATGGGCACATTGGCTTAAAAAATGCGCAACACGTAAATGTGTCGTGATCGCACCATAGGATAAAGCTTCAGGCAACACGCGTGCCATTTCTACAATAATAAAATCTTGGCGCGCATGATGCGCTAATTTAGGCGCAAGGCGATGAAGAAAAGAGGCATCTATTGAAACCATAACAAACCACTCAATGAATAAAAATCCATCCGCAGTTTATCGGATTTCACCCCCCCAATATAAGCCTGACACTGTCAGTCAAAACTCTCAATACTCATAAAACTCTGGAAATAATAAACCTTGTGGTTCTTTTGAAGAAATTTTCTTCTTCAAGCGATAAGCTGTACGCACATGCATACCAGAAACAGCAGACGCTGCATCCACCGACCAACCTTTTTGCAACGCTTTTAGCATTTTTTGCCGCCGTTCAGCATCTCTACCAAGGGGGATAAGAAGGCGCATACCCGAACCATTAAAACAAAAATGGTTGATGAGTAGCTCGGCCTCTTCAAACCCAACAATTTCAATCAACCAATCCGCACTCTCAAGACGCCCGGGTATATAAACTTCTCGTCCACCAAAAGCCCGCATCATATTCCATGCCGCTTCACTGCCCGCAACATCAGCTATTTCACGCAATAAGGCAGGAAAATCGCTATAGATTTCCTCTTGCATGCATGCTTACCCCTCGCTTTTAACACTTTTACGGATTTTCCGCCCCCAAACATTCATCACTTCTCTAAAGTCGCCCCCACTCATCTCACCCAAAGCTTTACCACTTAACGCCATAACACTTTGATGAAAAGCTTCCACATCAAACACAGCATCGGGATTCAAACACTTCCATTGGGCACACAAAATCAAATATCCTGGCATTTTCTGCCATGTATCTTGAATCTTTTTTCCTTTCCAGTCAACCCCACCCTCACGCTGCAACCAACCTTTCAACGCCTCAATAGCTCTGCATGCATCATCGCTATCGCGTAAAAAACGAATATGATCAATCCCTGTCTGTCTTTTCACAAAGGCAAGCAACGCCTTATCTGAACGATCACGAATAATGCCAAGATTCCACCCAGCAATCCAGAGCGCCTGTAACTTCTTGGCATATTTACCCTCTAAACGCTTCCCATTCGGCTCAAAACCACACGCTTTCATTTCAGCGACGACTAAACGTTTCTCTAAAAAATTCAAATCTTTCGCCGATTGCTTGCCCGTCAAGCGATAGAGCAGTGCGCGATAGGTCTCATCATCAAGACCTAACGCGCGTTTTCCCATATGAAGGACAGCTAAAGACATGTTACCCCCTCATGTCTTCGCAAGATCAATGGTTACAGGGCGCCAAGCGCTTTCTAATGTTTCACGCTCATAAAAACGCACATATTCCTTAGAGGTCGTCACACGGATCGCTTCACGGATCGCCCGCATAGCCTCATTCCAGCGTGGATCATCAATATCCAAACGCAACAGCATAAAGATCTCCCCCCGATTCACCTTGCCTTCTTTATCCGTATTAAAAGCACGCGTAATAATCGCACGGATTTCAGGGCGTGCATCCGCAGACCATTCATTCAAACACTCATCAAGAAGGCTTTTGGCAATTTGCAATTGTGGTCCAAAATCAACACTTTCCTGTACCTGCACCTTAATGCGTTGCAAACCATCAAAGCTTGTGTAAGTACAATTGCCCTTTTTGCCACGCCGCTCCACACCATATTCTTGCGCAAGCAAGCTATCAAAACCACTCAAATCCGCAATCGTATGGTTGTTAAAACGCGCAATCCTTGCCGATAACTCTTTCGCAAAACCCATAATTTTGCGCACCGTTTCATCTTCTAACAAATCCGCAGGGCGGATCAGGCTTACCGGCACCAAAGCCCCTTTTGCATCCTTCATATAATGCGTGCCTTCAAGTTCAATTTGTGGATTCATCACCAATGTCCTCCTTATGTTTTTTGAAACCGACGAAATGGCACAACATCCCCTGAAGAAGGCGCACATCCCGCTTTCAATTGCCAACGACACCGCATAAGCTCATGACCTAAAATGTGGTTATAGCCCGCTAGGCGGCGCAAATACTCATTTAATTCTCGAACATCTTGTCCATGCAAAAAAATCCCATTCACTTCATGTTTTAACAAGGCAGAGCGCAAAGCAATCAAGCACTCTCTCACCATATAGGGGTTGCGTTCCATCATTTTCCGCCTCCAAAATCCATATAAATCACACGATTGCTCTTATCTTCATCTCGATCAGAGCCTTCACACTCAGCCAAAACTTCTGCAACTTCAGCTTCCAAAACCGCATCCGCTTCCCCCAAACGGTGAACACTCAATTCCAATTCAAGCAATAACGCCAAATCAACACACAATTTAAGCTTTTCTCCAATATCAAAACCGCATTGATAATCGTCATAAAGACCAACAAGCGTATCGGATAATTCTTTGTCGCATAAAGGGATCATGCCAATTCCTCCACGTCACGGTTTTTCCATGCCGCTTTGACATGTTTCAGAGTCACCTCACACCCATCTCCAAGCGCTGCCATGCGTGCCAACATCATGGTTTTATCAATTTGCCGCAAAGCTCCAGCCTTTAAGCCTATCCCTGTCAAAAACTTTATCGCACCAACATCTTCAATCCCCCAATCATGAATGCGCGCAGCAATATCCTCACTATAGGGCTTGCGGCGTTTCAGATGCATGGCCAATCGGCTTTTAATTTGCGCATAAGAGGGACCATTTTGACGGTGAACCAACCGTCCCGAAATCTCATCATTGCCAACCAAAGCGAGCCCCGTGCCATTAATATCAACAAAATGGCGCAACTGATTAATCGCCTCATCCGTTAAATTTTGCGCCTCATCAACGATCAACAACGTGCCACTGCCTACACGCTCTAATTTCTTGCCAATCGCACGCGTTAAGCGGGTGGGATTATATTCCACCACTTCCAATTCTGCTGCCATATCATTCAAAATACCGTGAACACTGCGCGTATGCGGACTTGCTGTCACCAAATAAACATGTGGACGGGTCGCACGGTAATGGCGACAGGTTTCGGTCTTACCACTGCCCGCATCAAGCGTAATCATCACCATATCCCCCGTACTTTGTGCCAGTGTTAAAGTATCAATAATCTCACTGGCAATTCGATTCCTCTGAAAGGCTGGTTTTTCTGGGATCTTCTCCAAAAATCCCGCTGTTTCCTTTAAAACCTCAACCCATTGTTGAACCTTTGCATTTTGCTTACCCAATTGTCCCGCATAACTGCCCGCATACCATTGCGAAAACGTCCCATCGGGCATGCCAATGCGCCGCGCCACCTCTGCTTTCGACCAATCATTCATTTGCCCCAAAGCGCGCACCGCATCCACAAGCTCATTCCATAAAGCAATGTCATCACTGTTGCGGTTTTGTGCTGTTCCATTAGGCTGGATTTTTGGTCGCGCCCAAGGATTTTTATCGACCGTTGCATTTATCGCGTTTTTCATGTATATTCCCCTTTCGTATTGATTTTAGACTATTGATAAGGGGAAGGGCTCCAACCCGCCCCTTATCTTTGGTCTTCAATAAACATTTAAAGCCGTACGCGATACTAAAACGGCTAACCTTGCAAATTCCCTCTCTTTCTCACACATCAGAGAACTTGCTAACTCCACGCATCTCTCCCGATCAGGCAAAGACACCTAGAAACTTCATGTATTGATTTAAACTTTGAATGGATAAGATTCCTCCCCCCCTTTCTTTGTTAACGCTTCAAGCTGGTACGCGATACAAAACCAGCTTCCTTTTGAGAATTCTTATAAACCCCCCCCTCTCTTTTCCTATTTCCTTATTCTATTGCTTGGGAAACTTGATCACCTCACGCCCCTCATCAGAGGCGGAAAGCTTTCTCAAAGCTTTATGCAAGTGTTGACTGAATTCTTGGGCGTCCAAAGCCTCATCATCGTCTGCTGTCAAAGCTAAATTCCCCACATTGTTCGGCATCAAGCGGCTCACCTTTGGCTTTATCGGAAGCTTAGATTTGAACGCTTCATCCTTTTTCTCAAAGCGCCCATAAACATCGGCCAAGTGATCAGGCGCAAGCTTTGCTGCCAACTGTTTTTCTGCTTTAACAGCCTTCACATATTCTTTACGCAAACGCCCATTCAAGCGCGCCGCCTGCTGGTCATAAAAACCTACATCACAAAGGCAAGGTGCCAAACAAAGCAACCGATTGTTCAAATCATAAACCCGTAAATCTTGATGCAAATTATCCGGATCAAAACGTACAATAACCTTTTGCCCCGCATACTGGTTAAGTTCACGCGCCCAATAACGATTGCCATAAAAATGGATCTCGCCCGTACCCTTTTGCGCACGCAATGCCTCAGAGGTTAAAAGCCATAAAGCCCGTTGTGCTGCGCTCGCTTGCCGAACTATCGTCCCCTCGGCTTGCAAGCTCTCAGTAAAGGTCTCATCAAAACTGCGCCCCGCACAATTAACCGCCTTACGCCCCGCTTGCGCATTGTGTGCACAAATTTGTGCACCAACATGGGCTTTGAATTCTTCAAATCCTATCGCGCGCTTGCCATAATCTTCCGGCTTGGCATCCGGTTTATTGCCCGTATAAGCCCCCGCACAAAAGGGATGTTTGGAAATCGCTTCTGCCAGATCACGCCATGCCCGCTCAATTGGTTTAGACTGTCCGCTATAAGGGGTCGTCCATTGCAATTGCACCCCCAAACTCGTCAAAAGCCCTTGCGGATCATCCGGCTTAATCTTAAAGCGAAAACGGTTTTGCACACCTCCAGAAATCCACTTGCTGGTAAAAGCACGCCCATTATCCAAGGTCATACGCTCCGGTATCCCATAAGCCTCCACCATATCCCCAATCACCAAACGAACGATTTCCCAAGTCTCAGCATCCGATAAGCGCCACGATAAAATCTTGCCCGAATAAAGATCTTGAATGGCAATCAGATAAAGCCGCACAGGCTTCTCTGTCCAAGGAACATGCACAAAAACATCCAGCTTATGCCCGTCCATATTCACCGCTTGCAGTGCATGCAGGCTTGAGCGATCACGCCGTTGGGCGGGATAAAGCTTTTTTGCCGTCTCCTCTCCTTCACGCGCTAACGCTACAACCGCTTTGGAAACTTGCGCCTTAAAACGACGCCGCAAAGCCCGCTCTGAAGGAATGGGCTCCCAACCTTTCTCCTGCGCAACCGAAACCATCCGCCGATAACACGCCGAAAAAGCAGGGCGAGACGAGCGCAAATAATCCGAACATAAAACCTCCCACGCCCCATCATGACACGGCGCAAATTGCGAAACATTCTCCTCACCATAACAAGGCGCAAGCGCTGCCAACCAATCAGGGCGCTCATACCCTTCAACCATCTGCCGCCAATTAAAAAGCGACATCCGGCTAACCCCAAACTGCACCGCACAAAAACTTGCCGCATCATGCACACCCATACCGCCATGGAGCAAATCTTCCCAAAAACAAAGCGCCTTCAAACGCTCTTCACAGCGCCTTTTATGCGCCTTTGAAAGCCCCTCATAACGCACCCAAATACTTGCCTTTTGATCGCTTTTCTCTGTCTTTTCTTCTACACAAACCCCACCAAACCGCACCAACAATGCCGCTCGCGCCCCCTCCGGCAATAAGGAAATGTGATACTCCCAAACCGGCTTGGTTTTGCCTCCCACCTTCCTCGAGAGTTTAGAATTTTTTCTCCAATATACCCGTCCGTGGTTTTCAAGACTTTTATATGTTTTCGGCAACCCTGGCAAAGCTGCCTCAGCCAATTCGGCAATACTAAACCATTCTTTCATGGCTGCCCCCGTCTAATGCGAACCGGAACCGCACGCATCGCTTTTAATCGCGCTGCAATCTCCCGCTGTTCCTGCTGCAATCTTGCAATTTCTGCCAAACGCGCCTCATCCCCTTGCAACAGCAATAAACCATCTTCACTCACCACCTCATCCCAAAGCCAAAATGCCTCTGTCGCCCGCACAAATGCCTTAAACCGCGGCAGAGAAATATCCACCTGCTTACTTTCCGCAACATAAGCATCCAAGCTTGCCTTACTTAAACAACCAATGCCTAAATAATGCGCCATACGCTCCGCAATCACACTGCGCTCTACCCGGCATTCTCTCAAAGCCCGCGCCATGGCACGCTTAATGCGTGAGCGAAACCGCCCTAAATCAATCTGCGCAACGGGTTCACGGCAGGGAAAAACCGGCTTTTGGAAAAAATCAAGCTGCCCAGAACCATGCCTCTTCATGCCTGCTCCTCCCCTCGTTCTCTTGCAAGATAATCACAAAACCGCGCCTTTGTCTGCGCATCTGCTCTCTGCCACACCCCTAATAACTGAGCAAAAATCCGTTCCTGCTCATTAATTTGCGGAGGCGTATTAATCCCATTGACCAAATCAACAGCCCGCCGTAAATCCCCCTCAACCTGTTGCAAAGCAACCGCCACACGCCGTTGCGCAACCGGCTCCATCTTGGCTAACTTCAACAACTGCGCTTGATTATCCGCCAATGCCGTGCCACGCAAAACAGACCGCAACTCCGGCTGTAAATGCTGGGAAATGCGATTGAGGAGTTTCACCGATTCCTTCGATAAACCGATACGGTCCGCCACATGTTTAGCAAAGTGCAAACCTTGCACTTTGCCATTTAAGTCACCATCATTTGGCAAAGGTGCAACTTGCACCTTTGCCACTTTGTCTCCTTCACACCCGATTTTATTGTCATTTGAAGAGGCATTATCACTGATTTGAGCAATAGGGTAAACTTTACCCAATTGCTCTTTTTTGGCTTTATGTTGATTACTACCATCCCCACCAACCTTAATTTCCCCAAACTTCTTTTCCCACAATTCGCGGTAGGTCTGGACAAAAAGCGCACGGTCAATAACAGACAATTCATTGCGAAACAGATTTTCTGCTACTTCTAAAAGCGCGGCATTGTCCTTATCAGCCTGCACCACAACCGCATCAATGTCACTATAGCCCAAAAGCTCAGCAGCACGAAGTCGATGCGCACCAGCAATAAGCGTGTAATTACCTTCCTTAGCATTGGGGGTATGGCGCACCGTAATCGGATTCATCAATCCCTCCCGCGCCATTGATTGTGCAAGTGCCTTAGCATGCTCATCATCCACAGGGCGTATACGCTCCGGCACCACAATCACATCAAGAGCAAGCTTTTGAAACTGTGCCATTACGCCCCCGCCTTTACCATTTCTTTAAAAAACAAATCCATCGCACGCCCTGCCCATCTTCGATAAGCTTTCGCAAATACAGGTTCTTCCAAACGCCGATTAATCACTTGTAAAGCAAGAAAGATAGCAGTCTGCTTCCGTATTTGCATGGCAACAATACGCCGCCGCGGCACCTCAAATTGATAATGCAAAATATGAATAGCAATCTGCCGTGCTAATATCGCATCAAATAAGCCATGCGGGGGATCAATAACATACCGGATCGGTATATGTCGAAAGCCTCCACTCACTGCTTTTAAAGAACAGGAAAGCATCATTTGTAATCGCTCAGCTTCTGAATAAGGATTAAAAATTTCTCTTTTTGCCTCTGGCATCCATAAATTATAAGCTGCAACCATAACCATCCCCTAATCGCCAAAACCAACCCGTCCAAACGGCTGTTCCATGATGCAACTCTATGCAATTTATCTTGCCCATTTCGTATTGATCTTTAGACATTGATAAACCTCTTTATCTTATGG
>NZ_JBHINE010000023.1:0-20676 GCF_042194715.1 Bartonella sp. CM120XJJH
TTCAAACGGATGCTCAAACCATCCGTTTTTTGTGGGGTTAATGGTAAAATATCTGCCCTCTATATCGGGCGGTAATAATAGTTAAAACCATTTTACGGGTTTGTCAACCCGAAAAATGGTCTTAATGGGTATTTTTTTGGCACGTTTAGAAACAGAACCTAAAACACCATTGGCAAAACGCCTACGTGAAATAAGACGAATCCTCGGAAACGAAGAACGTGGTGCTTTTGCCAAATCTCTTAATTTGGCAAAAAATACGCTTGCAAATTATGAGCTTGGCATAAATGAGCCACCAGCATCTATCGCAATTGCCTATCATAAAATTTATGGCGTAGACTTTCATTGGCTTCTCACTGGAGAAGGCGAAATGTTTACAGACATGGTAAAAGCGAAATCAGCTGGTTTTAAACCACAAACTATCCCTGCTGGTCTCATGAAAAAGCTTGGTCGCATAGCTTACACAACCTATCGTGATGCAAATATAAAACTCCCCCCTGAAGATATAGCGGAATTAGCGGCAGAGCTTTGTATAAAGTTGCAAGAGCTTGTTCAAGACATCAACGACATGGAAGAAGTCGAAGCAACTTTCTCTCTTCTTAAAATTCATTTAAAGCGTCAAATAGAGGCTGAAAAAGAACACTCCAAAGCTGCACAAAATACGGCTTAATGCCTCTCTAAAATGAAAAATGAAAGTGGAAATCTTTTTACATTAAAAAATTTATATAAATTATTGATAAAAAATGCTTTTTACTCAATTTTTAGAGATTTCCACTTATATATGGAAATCTTTTTTGCTTTTTTGGTTATTTTTGGCTGATTTTGGAGTCAATTGAACTTTTGGAGTGATTTTTTTCACAGGGTCTTCAAAGGCGGTTTTCTGGGCTTTCACAGACTTTTCAAAATTTTTCACAGGGTTTTCAAAGACCTTTCAAAGCCTTCTCTCATTTTTACCCCTAAATTCTAATTTTCACTCTTTTTAGCTCTTTTTTACAATTTTAGGTGTCAAAATCTATTTTGACAAAACGCGCATTTAATGGTAAAAATTGTACATAAAAACAACAAATTACCACGTATTCCTACCTAATCCCACCTCTTCCCACTTAGTATAAAAACTACTGTCAAACTACAATGATGCTTTTTCGACAAGAATAGGCTTCTTTTTTTAAGAGAGAAGCCATAGCTTTATCTAAACCATAAAGCTCTATGATCTTTTCCTCCAGTCCTACCGGAACAGACTTTTTGCCAATTTCTACAGATGATAAAAATCCTACAGATATATCTAATTTTTTAGCCATATCTAAAAGGCGTTCGGAGTGATCAATGCGAAGTTTACGTAAAATTTTACCAAAGGGTGTTGGCATCTGAAATCCTATTAAAAAAGAAACTCTCACGTGATTCTAGCAGAAATTCTTAGGTTTTGGTTAGCTCCTTTTAAAAATTAACTTCCTACCCTCCTTAATACACAAGGTTGTATGGCATGACGGATAAATCTCTTGACATAAGCTTGCAATGTAGTACATTGTAGTACGGTTAAATAGGAGATTTAGTAATGGGAAAAATTCAAGCCCGCATACCTGATGAAGTTCAAGAAATTGCAAGTGCAGTTATTAAGTCTACGGGTTTAACTGTATCGGATGCAGTGCGCATGTTTATGACCCGCATTGCTAGAGATAGAGCATTACCGCTTGATCTATTCCAGCCAAATCTGGAAACATTACAAGCTATCGAGGATGCCGAAATGGGACGCGTCGAACGTACATCATTAGACGGCTTAAGAACCATGATACGCGCAGATAGAACCGAATCGCGTAAATCTGAAAAGCAAACCTAAGCTTGCTATGCGGGAAATTGTCTATACTCGGTCGTTTCGGCGTGATCTCAAACGTGAAAGCAAAGGTAAATATGCTAATGCACTAGAGCAGGATTTGCTGCTTGTGGTCAAAGCGTTAGCGGAGAATGAACCGCTAAAGGCGCATTGGAGAGATCATGCACTAACAGGTCGGTGGCGCAATTGTCGTGATTGTCACATAAAGCCCGATTTAGTTTTGATCTATCGAAAGCCAGATGCCAAAACACTAGAGCTTTTACGACTTGGTTCCCATTCTGAACTGCGTTTATAATTGGATCTTCAATTCATAGTAAAAAGAATTTTACGCATTTTTTTCTTTTATGACAGTTGTTCAGCTCTTTGAAAACCACTGCTTTAAATGTGCAATGACATTATCTAGCGCATCCATAAGACGGGCAAAATCGAGGATAAGTAAAAAAAGAAAAAATGCTATCCACTTCATGAGACGCGACATCATTTTCACACTTTGGTAGGTCAGTATCATTTCCTGAAGCATTTCTTTTTCTACTTCTGTAAGCTCTGTGTGTTTTGTCGTTTTTTTTCTAACCATGTTTCCACCCACACAAGCGTTGACCCTGCTTGTTATGCTTTAAGATCTCTCTTGCTAGGTTTGGGGTAATGACAATAAGATCTTGTTTTTCCAAATAAATAGGTAACCAACCAACACAAGAAGAAGCATATTTATTTGTTGCGCAACCAGTCAGAGAGAGCAGCACGCACATCAGCATCACTTTTTTTGTTAATTTCATTTTCTACCTCAAGCCGTGTTATTGCTACTTTTAAAGCTTTTTCTGTTTGCTTTTGTTGCTCTGCTTTTTTCCCAAGAGTAAAAGCTCTTGCTAAGGCTATAAAAAAAGCGGCTAAAGCCGCGCCTGTTATCATCAGATTTCTTTTCATCCATAAGATCATAGGCGGTGCTCCTGAAAGCGTTTAGCAACAAAGAAAATGCCCGTACATGCCGCTAAAATCATAACAGCGGCTAATGCCCATTGAATGGGTCCATTGCCCGCTAAAAATCCACCAAGACCTGAGAACGAACCAATAATGGGTGCCAATGCTTCTGCTTTAAGAAACCCTGTTGGTTGGTTCATTTCTACTGTTTGATAATTAGAAGAAACATAAGCCCCTTTCGCCCACAGCCCTGCCTCTGCTACACGCCGGTGTACAAGACCTTGTAAACGTTTGCCTCCCGCTTTAGTCCATTTTTGTAATTCGAAGGGAACGGCTTCATAATCCCCCCGATTAAGCCTTTTAAGCAATGTAGAGTTTTGGAAAGCTGCAATACCCACATTATAACAAAAGGAAACAAGAGCGCCAAACTGTTCATCGCTTAAATTCACACAAACTGCTTTTTCTACCGCCCTCTCATATTGCTGCAAATCTGCTAAAAGCATGGTTTCGGCTTTTTTTTCCGTAATCACCATACCCTCAACAACTGTTGGTTGACCGGCTTTTTTCGTATGACCATAACCAATCGTCCATATGCCAGAAGCATCTTGATAAGCCTGCAAGCGCAAACCTTCCCACTTTTTTAAACAGTATAAACAGTCTTTACTTATTTTCCGTGCCATTGTTCAATTCACCTTATAAATATACCTTTATGAGTACTGCTCCGTCACCGCCGTCGCCGCCAATTTTGTCGCCTCCGTGTTTCCCATCAAAATATCCGCCGCCGCCACCACCACATTCTTTACCACCTCTACCACCGTTACCACCTTTGTAACTCTCACCACCCTGCCCCATGATAGAACCCTTGCATTGACCACCACCTCCACCGCCGCCGCCAAGAAAAGAACTTCCACCGGTACCAGCTCTCTTGCCGTCACTTCCACTTCCTCCACCATTCCCACCAGAAAAAATAAAACTCTCCCCACTGCTGCCCCCTCTGTTTCCTCCTCCATCACCGCCTTTCCCTCCAAAGTTAACGAGAGCCATGGAGACGGAATATCCTCCTTCTGCTGTAACAAGACCTTTGATCATTGTTCTGCCACCATTGCACAAAATGTTACTGTCGTTGCCTTTACCACCACGACCAATGTAAGCTGTTTTTAATTTATCTAAATCAGAACCTTTCATTTTAACATGCACGCATTGACCGCCGCCGCCACCGCCATCCTTAACGCCACCACCTCCACCACCCCAAGCCCATACTTCGATATCGGTGTCAGAAGTAATACCAGCAGGCAGTGGAATATCTCCACTTTCCGTCATCAGAATTTCAACAGGTTTGCTTACCCCGCCACCATTGTTGCCACCGCCGCTGCTATGGCTACTATTTGCTTTGATTGAAGCCATCAGTTTGGCTGGTGAGATAAGGGCATCCACTGTTTTTGTGCCATCAATCCAGTCTTGTTTTGCAAGAGGTTGAATGAGATCAACTTTTTTCTGTACACTATCCGCTGTTTCTTGTGCGACACTTGCTACAGCTTGTGCCCTATCTCCTGTTTTTTGCGCAGCTTCAGCGGTATTTTTCGCATCTACAGCGTGAACTTTTGCATCCTTTGCTGTACTTAATGCAACATTGGCAATATCCTTTGCCTCACTGGCTGCATAAAGCCCTTGTTGTGCACTTTCCTGTGCGTGCTGTGCCACATCTTCAATTTTATCAATTTTTGCAACCTGTGCACGTTCTTGAGGGGTTAAAATAAGATGCGTGTTCCCCTCTTTCATATTCTCCATATCAAAGGCATTTTTTGCTATTTTATCTGGATCATAGATCAATCTTGACATACCAACAGACTTTGAGTCTACAAAATAACGAATGGTATTTTTGAGATCTACTGGAGATATGGGATAATAAGCACCTTCATCTCCCCTCCGCCATTTTTCCATCGTTGGCTGCGTAGGACTCAACCATCGTAGCTTTGATCTTTCCTCTGTGGTTAAGATCTTTTTGTTAGGACCCTCGTGCATATTTTCCATAGAAAATGCATTTGACCCCACATTGTCCGGGTCATATGTAGCAGCCTTCATATCGCCAATCCCTAAAGGCGATATTTTTACCCAGCCAGCGCCTGATAAAATAGCATTCTCATGCGCTTCACCACTTGCTTCAATATCGTGGATTGTGACCTTATCTTTGTAAGCAAGAGCTCCAATATCTCTCTTTGCAACAGCATCATCAGCCTTTTTCCCTTGAGCAGCAGTTGCAAAATATTCTACCTCATAAGCTGCTGCACTCCCCACTGAAACAGGTGCAAGAGCCTTACTATCTAAAACACCTTCTTTGACTTCTTCTTTTGTTGCTGGTTCAAGCTTAAATATATGCGTATGATAGGGTAATGGCATCGCGGTTCATTCCTTAGTAAGTCTGTTTTTGAGATTTTTGGGGATGAGAGACTGTAATTCATCAATAAGTTTTTGCATGGTCTCTATGCGTTGATCTGTCGCTTTTTGATACTCTGCCAAAGCGCTTAAAAGATCATGATGTATGTCGCTTTTGACGAGATCAAGCACCTTATTCAATGGTGCATGAACCATTCGATTGCTTGCATAAAAAAGGACGCGGATTTGCTCCGCGTCCGCAATATCATCAATAGCAGACGGATTATTGATCATCTGAAAACCTTATGATTTTATGGCATAAACAACCGTAGCGTTAACAGGGCGTGTTTCTGCCTCGCCCGTTGAAGAAAGTGTTACCTTGTGCGTGTGCACTCCAGCAGGTTGTGTATCTTTTGTATAATATGAATTACCAAAAGCAGGATTTCTGCCACCTATTTGACCAAATCTTGTAATCATAGAATAATCATGCTTATGCGTATGTTGACCTGCCTCTTCAATGGTACAAGCATGTGTGTGCGATTTAAGGCAATCTTGCTGTATATCAGCAAATTTTCTACTTCTGTCTAAACCGCGACCATCATCAAAGCCGCGCAAAAACACTCCTCTAAAATCTGGAACTTTAAAGGTTGTATCGCTGTCTTTTCCCCATTTATCCCCTATCGCCTTGAATAATTGCGGATAATCCTTGCGTTCATAAGTAGCGCCATCACATAAAAGCCAACCGTTTGGCACTTCTTGCATAGCAAAGGTCGCAATAAACCCACAAGGAAAGGTTTCGACCTTTGGTGCTGGAATGGGGGTAGGGTTTAAAAGATACCAGCCCTCAAGACTTTTTGTTGATGCGCCATCATTATAGATTATTTCATAAATGCCACCCATTTGTAACTCACCACCTGTCAATGGTACTATCCCCGTGCTGGTAGCTTTATAGAGTGGCTTTGCTCCCATACTATTCATATTTATTGTTGTCGTGCCAATATTCATACCACGCGCCTTAAAACGGATAATGATATCGTTTTTATATTTTGCTATTGGCGACACCGTCGTCAACGTAATTGATGTAGTTTGTTCCTTTGCATTCACAATAAACTTTGAGTCAAGAGAACCACCATTATCGGCAAGATATTCACGTATACGCTGCATCATGACCCGCGCACTATCATTGACAGAACTAGGCGGCTGCCCTTCTGCCCAATTAATCATACTATCTGAATTGGCATTTTGATCAGCTGTGAGTGACCAGTCATAAATATCAGACATGATAAGCCCCCGTTCTTCTTAATAACTCTTCGCGCAATTGCTCTTCTTTTTGCCGCCCATAGGAACCAACATATTGCCGCCTAGAGGGATCAATGAGAGCTGTTAAATCTGTCGGGCGCCCAGTCGATTGTGAGAAACCCGCCATGACGGGTTGCTGTAACATTTGTTGCTGTACCATCTGTGCCTGCTGTTTTTGTCTTTCTCCATTCTCTCTCATTAAATGAAGCAAGCCGGAAAAGCCCTTTTTAAGAGCACCTGCATCAATACCTTGTGCTTGCAATGGTGTGGTTTCCATAACCTGTCCTGTTAAATTATCTCCGCTTTCAGGTGCCATCATTCTGTTTGGGAATGGCGTATCATATGCCATTAATTGGTTGCCCCCTTGATCACCTTGCCCCTCTTGATTACCTTGCCCCTCTTGATTACCTTGAAGTGTCTTTTGAAGCCTCTCAAACCCACGCAAAGGACCCACCTCGTTTGGTGCTGCTTGTCCATTGCTTTGGTTTTGCTGTATCGTTCTCTTCAAAGCATCTCCCGTTTTATTGTAAAGCCCATAAATATGATTCATAAAATCCCCTGCTGTAGCTTCCATGTTGCCACCGTTGAGTGTGACTGCTTGGCTCCCTAAAAGCTGACTTGCTGGAATATGTGGATTTTTGATAAGCTTTACTGCCCCTGCTGGTCCTTGTTGGTGTGCGAGGTAAAGCTCTGCCTCTGATGGCTCTCTGCCTAATGCTGTTGCTAAATAACGCGTATTATCCTTCGTTAACCGTGCCATAGCATCGGTTGCTTGAAAGGGATCGAACTTGTTATTGAGTTGATAGTGTTTTGCTGTTGAATCTAAAAATTGATACAGCCCCCCTGCACTGCTGTTCTTATTTCTTGCATTTGGATTACCATTACTTTCTATCATAGCAACACGTTCAAGAAAGCTTTCTGGTAAACCATATTTTTGTGCTGCCTGTGAGATAGCACGCTTCACATTAGGATGAAAATTGATCATTAGTTTATAACCGTTCTATCAACACTGCTATTCAAAATAATGCCAACAAAATTAATGAATTTCGTATAATTTTCTCGTGTTATTAAGCGTTTCTTTTCTGCTTCATGAAACTTCTTAATTAATTCAACGGCTTTTTCTCTTGCTAACCCAAAATCTCCTTTTTCCCGCGCTGTTATAAGCGCTGCAATATCTCTCTCAGTATCTTTATGGACGCTTGAGAATTTGCGTCCAAATTCTCTTGCGAAATTTTTTACAACTGCCTTGATGAAAGCAATCTTTCCTATACCCATAGTCTGTTGTGCCCCCCTCTCTTCCACTTCACCCATATGGTTTGGCAATCGTGCAAAAAGCTTTGTTCTTTCCACTTCTGGTCGCAACACTTTCATAAGTTGCTTGGCTTTGTCCTCACCAAAACTCTGCCGTAATTTTTCTTGACCATTTTTTGTGTCAAACAAACTCAAAAGACTGTGTTCAAAATTCTGTGCATTGCCTGCTGCATCCTCTATTTGTGACCGCATCCCTTTTTGAAAAGCCTCTTTTTCCATCAACCCAAAACCCGAAAGTTGACTGTTGATTGTATCGAGATTAACGCTCTTCTTCAGCGCTTGTTTTCCCTGCTCTAAGGCATCACCGATAGTACGCTCGTCATAATAAATTTTCCGTGCTTTAGCATAATCTGGAGAGGACGTATCCAAAACGTCCAGAATGCGTTGTTTGAAATCAGTCAAATCTCGAGCATATCCCCATTTTCCTTTGATACGTGCAGATTTAATTTGATCATCCAAAACCTCTTTCATCTTATGTAAAATTCGCATATTCAGTTTTGGATATCCATTGCTCCCTATAACTGTTGCATCCGCTTCATTTTGCATTTGCGCAATTGCTTTTTTATAGGCTTTTTGGAAGGCAGGAGTTTCTTGCAACCGCGATAAATCTTTACTGACAGCATTAGAAATAGGAGAAGCTTTCGCCCTCTCATAAAATGGTTCAGCCTTTTTCTGCGCTTGTTTAATAATCTCTTGCTTTAAATTAAGCGTATCTACTTTTGGACCCATCACATCTGTCAACGCATCCTTTACCCGCAGTGCACTCGCACCTTGCCTTTCGTTCAAACGATTACTTATGAGCGAATATGTATCATGGTCTTTTTTTGCTGCCTCAAAAGCTCTTGTAGCAAGCCCATCGTGAAGATCAATAATCATTGAATCAGGACCA
Organism: Bartonella sp. CM120XJJH; assembly: GCF_042194715.1. Lineage (NCBI taxonomy): Bacteria > Pseudomonadati > Pseudomonadota > Alphaproteobacteria > Hyphomicrobiales > Bartonellaceae > Bartonella > Bartonella sp. CM120XJJH. Next base: position 8,613 of record NZ_JBHINE010000023.1, read on the forward strand.
CGCTGTTTTAATGCCCTTTCAAGTTTATCAACACCTTCATCCCCTAAAGCTTGGCTTACATCCCTAAGCGCTCTATCGCTTACCTGAAATGCTTCTTTTTCTGGCATTAGCGCTGCTTTTGCTGCCATTTCAGCTGGGCTTATAGGTCCTCTCAATGCTGCTTTAAGTGATTTTGTCACAAAAGGCGTCACTTTTGATACACCACTGGCCACAAATGGTGTTGCAACGCCTAACCCTGCACCAAACCCAGCAGACACTAGAGTATCTGCAAGCCCTTCCCCCTCACCACTACCTGCTATTCCGCCATAAATGGCTCCAGTTTTTGCTGCACGCCCCAAGCTAAATTTTGCCGCCTCTTTGCTTGCTACTGCTTTCATTGCTGCTTCACCTGCAGCTTTTGCCGCTGCCCGTTCCGCACCCTCTGCTAAAGCAGATTGCACCGCCCTTTCTCCTGCTGCTAAAGCTTTACTGGTTATTTGTGCTCCTGCAACACCAGCTCTACCTCCCAGCACAACATCAGCCCCAATTGCCGCACGAGCGGCAGCAGTCGCCCCTGCCGCGGGTGGAAAGAGGGCAGAAGCAATTACGGGTGCCGCAGCACCCGCTAAATTCCCAGCAAGAGATAGATAAAACTGATCTCGGTTCGCCGCTCTTTGATAGTCACGCCATCGCTTTGTTACTTCATTATATTTTTTAACTGTTTCTTCATCTCCCATCCAATAATTAATAGGTCCCAGAGGTCCCGAAGCGAATACTCCAGCTATTTCATCATCATACCCCATGGTTAAGCCGTGAAGAGCACCCCATCCAAAAGCACCCGCTGCACTTGGATGTGGACCATCTTCTTCTGTTGCACCACTATTTCCTGTAACAGAACCTCTTAGCTTTTCCTTATTCTTCGCGAAAAGTTCTTGAAGCTGTTCTGGTGTATAGTCACTTATATGCCCAATGACTCTTGTGTTTTTACGATTAATAAGAGGAGGAATTACTTCAGCCATTGGTTTGTTTCTCCTTAATGCGCCCGTCACTATCAACGAACAGCATGCCTTCCGGCAATGCTTCTATCTGTTTTTCTAGTGGATCATTTGACTGTGCATGATTTCCCTTATTCCCTTTATAAGCATCTTCCCCATAGGCGGCTCGAACGAGCTCGCTTGTTGCTTCTGCACCACCAAAAAGAATTGCGCGCGTTGCTGCATTGGATTTATTGAAAGTGTCAATAACTGTTTTTAACGACTTCTTCATTTGCTCTGCAGAAAGATCTTGATACAGCGCCGCTACAGAGTTTTGCAATGCTTGCAATTCCATATTAGACAAGTTCCCAAAGCCAGATGCGCCATTTGGTGAAAATGCTTTTGCTTTTCTCAAGGCATCAAGTCCGATACTTGCCTTCAATGAATCAAGCATATGCCCGAAATCTTTTGCCTTAGAATTAGGAAGGAACGACATTATAGGACCAGTGAAACCAACAACATGCGGATGTTCCTCAACAATCTTTAGCAATTCTTTAGATGCTGAGAGTATACGATTTGACCTGTCTGCTGTTTCCAGAATTCGCATTTGCGTTTGTTGGTTTTTACGTTCCTCCTCCTTCTGTTCTTGAATTAATTTATGTTCTGAACCACTGCCTGCAATTGGCACCGCACGTATGCCACCAAGTGCATTTTCATCCTTAACATACATATAACCTGATTCAGGCTTTGACAGCATGCCATCGGTATTCCCCCCTAATCCAGAAGCAGTGGAACGCTGTCCTCCTTGGACAGGTATAATTTTCCCTGTGCTTGTTGAGACTTGGAAAACCATATCCTCAGGCAATCCCTGCTCTGCCTTTTCTTCCGCTGTCAATGTCCTATAGCCTTCTTGCGGGCTTAACGTGTTGCCTATAACTTTCATGGCAAGATCTGGATATTGTGTGAGTGCTTGCGCATCTTCATCACTATATCCTTTAGAGCGTAAAAATTGCAAAGTTTGTCTATGTTGTGCGCGTTCCTTGTTGCCCTGTCGCATAAGGATAGATGCATTTGAAAAACTTTCTTGTGGTGTCTTTCCTAATGCAAGCCCCGCAAAAAAATCCATTAAATGCTCGGAAAATTCTGATTTTCTAAAACGCTCCCATAAGCTACTTGGATTTTCTCCTGTCTGAACAAAGTTATCAAGTGACTTGATATAATCTGTTTTTTGTTCAAGATCACCACTTGCTTTTAAATGCTCCTCTTCTGGTAAGTGTGCATTCAAATGTTTTTCTTCTCCTATAGGTGCCTCAAAAAGCTTTTCCTCATTATTTCCAGAATCGTTTTTCAAAGAGTTTTCCGCTATAGATTTCTCATTAAGTTGAGCAATATAATCCATCACATTTTTTTGCTGTCGCCCAGCTTCATCCTCACTAGACTGATCAATGTTCCCAACAAGTGGAGATTGAGGGATCATTGATGCAACACCTCCCTGCTCTGAGAAGTCATGCTTTTGTTGCTCTGGCGCCTCTTGTATCTTAACAGTATCCTTTGAAACATCTGGCAATGGGGGCATTTGGCGCTTTAAATCATCCGTAGACATAATCAATTCTGCTGGCGTCTTTTTCCCAACTTCTCCTCCTCCTGTTTGAGAACCGCGAATAAGCTCTGCAGGACTCAATTTTTGTGGAGTATTATCCCCATTATTCGCATCAAAAGGGTTTGTGCTAAAAGCAGCGCGTTCTAAAAAACTTGGCTTGTATCGTCCTTCCAACGGCGTGCTTGGAGGCGTCGAAAGCTGTTTGAACAAATGCCCTGGCAATTGAGGCATGACCTGATACATCAAGGGACGCAAAAATTTTGGATCAAACAACTTTAAAAGAGAATTTGTGTTTTCTTGTTCCATCACTGCACCCTTTCCATCTCAAAGCCAAGCTTGCTATAATCCACATGCAAAAAACCTGTCGCCTTATGCAAGAAAACAGCTTCAGGCTTTGACTTCAAAACATCCTGCGCCATCACCCCGCGATAGCGCTCTGGGTGCCCCTTGTAATTATACTCATAGAGTTTGTGTCCATCTCGCTGCCCCACTTGCACGATATTTTCTTTCGCTCTGATGTCGCTAAGCCCAGCAAAAGTACCAAGGATAGTTCCAACATTTCCAACAATCTCCCATGGATTAGGTTTTGGCTGTGGAGTCAATGTTGTCCTTTGTCCTGTTTGCGTTCCATAATTTCCAGCAACAGCCCCACCAGCTGTAAGCAACTTACTTAACTGGTCCCAATCAAGATTGTTCTGCTGTTCCCATTTTTGCCGCTCTTCATCTAATTGCCGTTGATGATTGGCATCAAGCACACTCCCTCCCGTCAACGCATTGAGATTTGCCTGACCTTGACCTTGAAAGAAGTTATTGGCACCCGCCAACTGATTTTGGTTTGCTTGGTCAATGAGACCATTGGCATTCATCATGTTGTTGACATCTTGGTTATATTGTTGTGATAAAGCTTGTGTTGCTATGCCCCCCAATTCATCAGCCAAAACGCCGGTATGTGCACCAGAACCATAACGCCCCGCCCCAGAAAATGAACTGTTAATCGTGTCTGTTGCTTTATTTAATGTGTTTTGAAGTGCTTCATTAAAATAAGGGTTATTGCCTATTTGCTGCCCTGAAGCCATGTTCTTTAAGTTTTGGCTTGTTGAATTTTGCCCTGTGGCTATTCCATTTAAAGTGTTGTTATCATAGTTATGCGTATTATTGCTAAGCCCATTAATCGCATTCTTTGTTTGATCACTTAAACCCGCAACTCGCTGCCCATCATAAACGGCTTTTCCGCTGCCTTGATTATAAAAAGTCATGGCATCTTGAGCTGCGTGTTCAAAAATACCTTTTGCCCATTCAGGAGGGGCATTTGTTTGCGTCGTATTTTGGGTATTCTGAATTGGTTTAGAACTTTTTCCCATGTTAAAGCTGCTTTCTATATTCTAAAAGGTTAACGAGATATCCATGTGATTTAAGAGATTTTTCCCACCCTCGCCTGCCTATGATGACAAGCTCTTTTGCCCCTTTTTCCTTGTAATAGGTTTCAATCTGAGTGATAAGCTTTGTTAAGGGCGCTCCTCCCTTTCCACCAAGGGTGACAATAACCGCCCTTAATGCTCCAGTGACGAGTTCTTGTAACTGTGTTGTGACATGCGCCATAAAATTTTCATGCGCATCAACGATAATCCAAAGAACTTTTTCTCCCTTCAAAATATCGTTTAAAATAGTCTCTGTATTATAATCATCAGGGAATTTTTGATTAAAATAAGCTATCGATTTTATGACATTGTCAAAATAGGGCGCCATTTGTTCAGCGCTCCATTTTTCTGTATTATAGATCTTAAAATTCATCTTATGCCCGCGGGTTTGAGCGTTACATCAAAGCCTGTTATATGTGTCCATGGCGTGCCTTCTGGTATTCTCAGACGCAAAGCGTGATAACGCGCCCGTGAGCGGATATTATACATCCCAATATTATAGCCGGCATAACGCTCTTTAGCCCAATTTAATTGGTTCTTGTTATCAATGATAAAAGCCGCCCCAACACTTAAAAAACCTTTTGTTGTATCCGCTTGAACAAAAGCCTCACTCATCAGGTTGATTTGCCTGCCCGTATCCCCCACAATTTGTGAAGCAATAACTGCTTCCATCGGAGGACCTGCAAAAAAACCAAATGTGTTGTCTGGCGTAAAGGCTCCTAAAACAGGCGCACCATTTTGCCACATTTTACTATCAAGAGAAGCTGGTAAATCTTTCAAGCTCTCTTGTACTTCGTCTAAGCCTTCTAATGTATAACCGGCTGCAAAAAGGGGAAATAAGAGAAGGTTTTGCCCCTTAATGACACTCCATATTTGTAAGAGCCAATCATAAACATAAATATGCATCCCTTCGGTGTTATCATTGATAGAAAAATAAACACGAGAATAGACCGGATCAATACATGCCCTCATCTCATCAATGGCAAAGTTATTGTAAAGTGTGAAGATAGTTTTATCGACTTTTCCAAAGCCAATAGGAAGCATTTCACCAGCACTGTTGATTTGATAAAAACCATCATCAGATGCAAAGAAAGTACAGTCTCCACGGCTTGCAATTGCCATACTGCTTTTAGCCCCTATTTTGTCTTTTATTTTTGCAAAACTGAAGATAATTTTAGAGCCTGGTACAAAGGTTGCGTGATAAATGGCGGAACGCATAAAAATAAGTGGATTTGTTGATTCCGTAGACCCTTGAACATATTCTCCATCAGGAAAATCTTGATAATCGCAACTTTTCTCCCCAACCGTCCAATGTGTTGCATCATTGAGACCTGACCACTGAACACGGTTTGGCTTATCTGTTAGTTGCATCAAGCAAACAAAATCACCCCACACACGCACAAGTCCAGCACGCGGCGGATTACCACTCAAATCACAAAACTTTTCATCTGTTTTCAACGAAAGCATTTGTGGTGGGTCATTGCTATTAACAGCAATGATATGGTCACCAAAGGAGGCAAAAGACCAAAGCGCGGTCTCATTGGCGTGATATTGTGTGTGAGGTTTGCTAATGTCTTTCCAGCCGCGCGTGCTGTTGTCATATTCATAAAGCTTTGTTGGTGCACCCACAATGATGCGCACACCACCCAATGAGCGCACCGCATAGACCCCCAAAATCACATCCGGAAAAGGATCTGAGACCGGCGCCACAATGGGAAACGGAATATACGAATTTGGTGCAGGTAAAACGTTCACGATCTCACTGGAATAACCACTATTAATAAATGCAACATCTGGTCTATACTCAGCAATAGGGATAAAGGTCATCAGAAATCCGTGTGTTGAATTTTTAACAAATTCTTGCGCCGTGATGTTTCAATTTGAAGCGCATCGAGTTGCTCTTGAAACATGGCAAAAGCAGCCGCGGCCATCTGCGGTTCTTTAATAATATTGGTATAAATTTCATATTTTGCACGCGTTTTGATCAGTTCATAGGCTTCACGAAACCATATGGACGATTCTTGTGCACTCTCAATATCTTTTATTCTCACAGGATCAAGAATAAGCCTGATAGAATAAACGCGCTCTGGTGTTGGATACAAGACAAGCTTTTGTTCAAAATAAGCATAGCGTGTAGGCATGCCATGGTTACAATCATCCTCAAGATTCTCAATAACAAGCGGATCTACCTGCAAAAGCTTTGCTTTGCTGTGATTATCTTCATAAATATAAGCATCAACAATGCGAACAGCCCCTGTTATAGAGGGATGTGCCTCTGCGCCATAACGGCTTTTGCCCTTTAGAGTGGTAAAAACAACTTCGCGGCTTTCATTGAAATAAAAAGGCAATCGTTCACAAAAGCGAATAGCCGAAAATATCGCCCTTTGTACTTGATCAACATACTCATCTGTTTGATCATCTATTTCATCCTGAATATCACTTAACATCTGGATAAAATTTTTATCCCAAGGAGCAATGGTCTGTTTGTCTCCAATCGGACCACCTGTCTGTACTATTATTGTCATATCACCCTCTTCCAAATGTCTTGGGGCATCTTGTGTGGAAGGGGGACGCAAGCAATAAACGCCCCCTTGCCTTTAACGATTGGTGTAAAACTCAACAATCACCTCAGCATCACCTTTGGTGCTTTTCTTGTCTCGTGTCATGTAAATCGCATTTTCAGCTTCTAATGGAACATCTCGTTCCTCCATAGGGAGGTACAGATTGCCATCGGTAGATTGCCGAAGCCATACACCTCCATAATCATTACCATGAGGCTCTTTTCCAAATGTAGCTTTTACATCTTCAAAATCCTCCATAGTATAAGCTGTAATGCTTTTGATAAAAGCCCCTCGGGGTAGAACGCCAATTTTTGTTATCAACCCTTGGTCTGTATATTTAACACGCGCTCGTAAATAACTAACCTGCTGCGTAGAGTTGTTACGTCCCTGCAAAACAGGTGGCAATCCCTCATCTGTCATCTCAACAGTCTCAACAGTCTCAACAGTTTCAACTGTTTCAACAGGTTCCTGTGTAATTAGCGATTTTTCTGCCATAATTGTCATCCTTTAATAATTAGCTTGCTTCGGCAAAAGAAGGGATAACAATCGTGCCAAAGTCTTGTCCCCCTTGATCAGAATGCGGCAAGGTGTAGCGTGACTTTTTCATGCCGATAATGGTTTTAGCTGCAACCCCAAATTCACGTTGATAATCAAACAATTCTTCAACAAGTTTATAGCGTGTTCCCCCTTTCCCATCACCTCCTGTTGCTCCATTGCCAACGCGCCCATAAGCCATGATAACACTTTGCGCACCAAGCAACACAGCACGGCGAACAGATGTTACAGGCTCTTGTGTCTTTGAATTGATACCATTGGGGACATGTTCAGCTTCACGCAAAATGACACCGTTATACATCCCCAAAGAACCATTAAAAATTGGGTTCTTAGCTCCAGAGCCATCATAAGCTGCCTTGGTAATGTCTAACCATTGCCCGCTCTTTGTATTGGTACGCAATTGAGTTACCTGTGTTGGGTGGAGATACATCACATATGCCGATTTTCCATCAACACGAACCGGACGCAAACGTGGATTAGCAAGTTTTGCGCGTTCAACAGCCCGATCTATAAGATCTAATGTAAAAACATCGTCTTTTGTAAGTTCTTCATCAGTCTTTTTCTTATTGGCACGAATAATACGCAATTTGCTTGGCTCTAATGGAGCATTAAAACCATAATGTACGGGTTTAAGGGTTATGGTGCGTCCTTCGAAGTGAATCCATGGTGCTGTATAACCTGCTGCCTGAATGAAGAACATCAAACTTAAGCGATCTGCATACCAATCAACAAGCCCATCCTTTGCTTCTGTTCGTAAATTAAATAAAACACGTTGTTGATCAATGGTGCCTTCATATTTTACGCGTACAGCATGAGAAAGCTCGTTAATACGCACCGTTTCATTCATAAATTGGAGTGCTTCTTCATTGCCTTCCAGCGTTTGTCCTTCGCTAACGCCATCCCCCATAAGTTGGACTCTTAATCCGCTCGTCACAGAGTCACCAGCGGATTTTCCTAGCATATCCAATACTTGAATAATGCTGTTTTTGCCTTTTCCCATCAGCGGTGCAATGGGCAACGCTTTTGAAGTTTCTGTGTTTAGCATCTTAGCCCAAACGCCAACGGCTAATGGGTCATTAAGATTTACCTGTGTTACTGCCATTTCAATCAATGCCTTTCTTGGTTTTTAAAACTTGCCTTGCGGCTCCCCCAAACGATAACAATCACTTGGTTCTCTCTGTTGCGTCACCACGCACATCTCACGCTCTGCTCATAATTTGTTCAAATTTTTCGGGATTTTTCTCAACCCATACAGCAAATTCGGCTTCTGGCATGGAAAAAAGCGTTTTCACATCCATACCGCCGGTTGGAACTTGTCCGCCGCGCGCTGTAAGCGTCCGCGCTGCTTGAGAGCGCTCTTGAAGAACTCCTACTTCGTCCTTAACTGGCGCTCCACTATAGCCAAAAGCTTTCGCTTTTTGCACCAGCACCTCAATTGGATTTATACCGGCTTTCTGACACTGCTGGCATATTTGGCGCAATTCAGCACCAATTTGTTGTTGCCATGCTACAGGGTCTTTCCATTGCGGATAAAGGCTTGCTTGCGCTTGTAAGACACTGTCTGCTCTTTCATAGAGATAGTCCGTGATACTGTCTAAATCTGGATATTTATCTTGTACTTGCGCTTTGGCTTCCTCGAAATAATCCCCCAACTTTTGGCGTTCATATTCCTCTTGACTCATGCGCTCTTGGCTCTCTCTCATATGAGAAAACTCATCAAGCAATTTCTGTTGTTCTTGTACCTTATGACTAAGCCATGCAAAATGTGCTTTTGGGTCGTCTTCTAGGGAGGGAATATTTTCCTCACGGCGGCGCGCGATTTCTTCCTGCATTGCGGCATATTTTTGCGCAAGTTCAATAGCCAATTCACGCGCTTCAATGGCGCTTTGTTCTGCCTTTTGGCGTGCTTGCCGCTCTTGCTCTAGTTTATCAGATTCTATTACATCAGAATTTGGCTGCTCTTGAAGTGGTTCTACAGCTGGCTGTTCAGAACTTTCCTCTGCATCCAAAACTTCCTCAACTTGTTCAGGCTCGACCAACTCAACAGCATTATCACTGGCAAAATGTTCATCATAGATTGCTTGTTCTTCAGGCGTAAACTCTTCTTCCATATTCTGTCCCTTCAATGTGCTATTATATTTTTTGTCAAAACTCGATAGTGTTCCAACTGTGCCTGTAGGGCTTTGCGTTCTAAATCACGCTGCGCTATCTCATTTTTTGCCTGTTGCAACTCAAGCTGCATCCGCGCTTGTTCTTGTTTCAAGAAAAGTTCGATATTTTTCTGCTGCAATGCTGCTTGTTTCTGCTGTGCATCAAGTTGATAGAGTGTGCTCTTTGCCTGTGCTTCCTGCTGTAAAACAGCAATCTTTGCTTGTTGCTCTGGAGTTAATTGCGCCCCTTGGCTTTGTTGCATCATCTGCTGTTGCTGTTGTTCTTGTTGTGCCTGCTGTGCTTTTGCCGTTAAATTTGCTACCAATGTTGCCGGTAGTGGGGAAAGCTTTAAAAGATCTGGAATCATCTCCGGTGTTAAGAACCCACCAAGCAACGGCAACATCTGCGTAATTGCCGCAAAAGTTTTCTCTTTTTCATTGGGACTTGTCGGTGAATCATCAACAATAATGTCATACTCAAGCGTCGTAACAGCTTCACGCGTCAACGGCACATATTGGGCATTCTCTTGTCCAGAAATACGTACCAGACGCCCATCAGAGAGATAATTCTGAATGAGATAAAGGATAATCTTTCCCTGCCTACACCGATAAAGCTTGAGATTGTCAAACAGCCCCGCAAGCAAATTAAGCGTTGATTGCCGGCGTGTATTTTCCAGCACATTGGCTTGGTTGACCTCCCGTGTTCCGATAAACTCAGCCGATAACCCTGTTACATGCGTTATCGCTTCACGCGATTCATTAAACAGCTGGAAAAATCCATTGGGAAATTGTGCACTTGGCTTTGGTTGAATTTTCCCTCCTGTAAGCGCGCCATTTTTAACCCAAGTAATCGTATCCGTTCGCGCCCAGCTTTCCATGGCTTGGCGATCATCATCGAAAGCGCCTCGTTCTGCCATCAAACCGCCCTTAGACTGGCTATTAAGGATATACATCACTTGGCTAAAATATTTATTCGACCATTTTTGTGGGTCTTTTGCGGGGCGAACAATCCCGTAAAACTGGTTTTTAAGCTTATCCAGCGTGCCCGTGATACACTCCCAACCTAGCTGCTCATCAGGTGCTAATGGCTTATCGGGCTTTGCTAAAAGGCGCCGTCCCAAAAAAGCGCGTCTCACCACTTTTTTATTAAAACGCGCACCTTGTAACTGTGGCATGACCCTTTGAAGCTGTTCAAACTCCTGTTTGCTATAGTTGCGCATCTGACCGGTTTGAAGATCAGTCGCCTTGTAAGTGGTCTCATATTCAAACCAACGGCATTCAACCAGCGTAACATAGCGTTTCCCAGAACACTGCTCTGAGAGAGAAGTGGCATTGGAGTCATCATGATACGCATCAAGCGACACATGAGAATCCTCAGAAGCGGTTGTGCTATCGATAGCCCAATCGGCGTTAAGATCTTCAACAGCTACATCAGGAAAAAGACTTTTAGCATCCTCAACGGATTTGCGATCAACATACCACATACGCTGTGCGTCAATGAGATTTGGTCTTACAGCATTGGCATCCCAAACCATTTTTAAGGGATCTAAACGTTGAACAGCAGGTATCCCTTCGGGATCTGTATCATAATCAAGCCGCGTATCTGTCCAGCCCATACCGCAAATAACCATATCCTGAAAAGCATCGGAATCGGCATATTCCGCCTCCGCCTCATCACGAAACCATTCTGCTGCTCCAGTAAGCAATTCATTGGGTATTGCTGCTCCTACTTGCCGTGGTTGAAACTGTACTTCGCGCTTATTATTACGCTCCGCACCAACAATAGCATTTACAAGCGGTGCAATACGATTAAAGGTCATAACAGGACGGCGTTGTGTTTTCAAAACCGCAAGATCTTCTTCCGCCCATTGACGACCATTATAAAAATCAAAATCTTCACGCGCCTGTTCACGCCATTCATTGACATGCTCAATATCTTCTGCATACCAAGATTTTAGGCGCCTATAGAGTTCATATTCATCGAATTCTGTCGTTTTTTGAAAGTCTTGATCTAGAATGCCATCCATGATGCCGCTTCTCTTTCTATAGCGCGATAACGTTCTTGTTGCGGTTTAATACGTGGTGCTTCATAGACAATGCACATCAGTCCAAAGGCATCCGCCCCATGGCTCGACCAATCATGCTCTGCACCCAAACCAATGCCGCGCTTCTCATCCCATTTCTCGTGATACCAATTCAGTGCTTTGCGCCCTGCTACCGTCATCTCTTCATTGAACCAAACAGAAGGCAAAATACGCCGCACCGCCTCTATACGCATCTTAACCGCCCCTGCCCCTTGATTAGGGATCACTTGCGTTTCAAACCCCGCATCATTTAAAGCACTCTCAAAACTCACATTGTGCACACGGTCTCTCGTCGCACCATCATGGGGCAAAACCATCAACGCCTTCTCACAACCATTTTGACGCAACCAACCGATATGCTCCGATAAAGGCTGCCCCTGTGCTTCGTAATAATTAAGCACTCTGATCTCTCTACCAACAAATTGCGCTATCCATATCGCTGTTGCATCTGCCTTAGCACCCGTGCCCCCAATGTCCCAAAAAGCACGTATTTGCATCAAGGGGTCGCGCGCAACACGCCCTATCCGCCCCTCTTGCTCGGCTGCCAACATTTCCCTCTGATAGTAAGCACCTTGAACCGCTGTAAGATAAGCCCCTTCCCAGATATGCTTATAAGTCTCGGGGCGGGATCTCAAATCATCAAGCCGCGCTTCATTCAAGATCTTGGGAAACTTCGGATTGTCTGACCAGTTGATCTCAACACGCTTAATTGCCTCATTGTCTGAAAAGCGAAACCGCTTCTC
>NZ_JBHINE010000024.1:0-20594 GCF_042194715.1 Bartonella sp. CM120XJJH
TTGGGGGCTGGCAAATATAATGATGGTGCCGGCTTGTTACTTCATAAGCGTAAAGATGGAGGTGCTCAATGGATTTACCGTTTTACCATTCATGGGCGGCGCCGTGAAATGGGCTTGGGTGCCTTGAGAGATGTTTCTTTAAAACAAGCTCGTGAATTGGCAACTGGGTGGCGTTCTGTTCTTCGTGAAGGGCGTGACCCTATTAAAGAACGTGAAAAACAAAGGCGTGAGGCAATAAGTAATCTCCATTATTTAAAAGATATCGCGTTGGATGCTTTTGAAAGTCGTAAAGCTGAATTAAAAAATGATGGTAAAGATGGGGATTGGTTTTTACCATTACGCCTTCATATTCTGCCCAAATTAGGCTGTCTTCCCGTTTCTGAGATTACACAAACAGAGATACGCAATGTTCTTGCCCCTATTTGGCATACAAAAGCTGGAACAGCTAATAGAGCTCTTATCCGTCTCAACCTTTGTCTCAAACATGCGGCTGCATTAGGATTGAATGTTGATTTACAAGCAACAGAAAAAGCACGCGCGCTCTTAGGTAAACAACGCCATAAAGTCCAAAATTTACCAGCCATGGATTGGAAAGATGTGCCGGCTTTTTATAAAACACTCTGTGAAGCATCAACCATAACACAACTGGCTTTGCGTTTGCTTATTCTGACAGGCGTTCGTACCAATCCTTTACGTCATATTCATAAAGATCAAGTTGAGGAGGATATATGGACCATTCCTGCTGAGAATATGAAAGGAAGGCGTGATGCTACAACAGAATTTCGCGTGCCTCTATCAACAGAAGCATTAGAAATTCTAAAACAAGCGCGCTTGCTCTCTCGTAATGATTTCTTTTTTTCTGCTAGAGGTCGTGGTCCCCTCGCTGAGAAATGTATGGCTACGTATATGAGAAAAAATAAAATTGAGGCATGCCCCCATGGATTTCGCTCTAGTTTACGCAATTGGCTCGCTGAAACAACCGATGCCCCCTATGAGGTCGCTGAAACCATTCTAAGTCATACGGTCGGCGGGAAAGTAGAGCGTGCCTATCGTCGGACTGATTATCTAGAACAACGCCGGATCTATATGGATAAATGGGCGGCTTATGTCACGGGGCAATCTTAAGATATGGGGTGCATAACCCCATGATCTGTGGATAACTTTAGCTCTCTTTTCTCTCATTCTCTCTCAATAAGATTCATAAATTATCACATCAGAAAAACTATGATAAAATATTGTTTTCTATAAATAAAATACCTTCAAAAATGAACAAAAATATGGTTAATAAATGGTTATGATTTGTTACCATTTTTTGATAGAAAGGATTTTAGTATGATAGAAAATGATATTCTTTTGACAGACCGTGAAAGTGCCAAATTGCTTCATATGAGTGTCTCAACATTCCGCCGTCATGTTACCAATGGATCTCTCCCAAAACCCCTAAAATTGGGTTTTTTATCGCGTTGGTTACAATCAGATCTTTTGAATGTCATCGAGCAAGCAAAACAGCAACGTCAAAGTGACGCGGCATAAAAAAAAGCCTTGTCACGTAAGGACGGACAAGGCTTTCTCAAACTCATCACCCTAGAGAGTGCACAATCCGTCCTATGACGCAACGTTATAGCATTTAAAATGATGTGTTCTTTTAAGAATGCGCAGGATATTACACGTGCTGTGCCGCGGGTTTGGCATGGGCGTTATGGAACAGCCCGTTGCCCTGCTCATGATGATAGGCTACCTAGCTTATTCCTTGCCAATGGACATGATGGGCGTCTTTTACTCTATTGTTATGCTGGCTGCTCTTTTAGAGAGATCATACAAGCGCTCATTAGAATTGGCTTGCTTGGAAAACAAGCCTTTTTTGATAAAGCTTATGATCAGACGCTCTCTTTCTCAAAACAGTTTTGTGCTGATCTCAAACGAGCAAAAAAGAAAGCAGAGAGAGCAAAAGCAATTTGGCAACAAAGCCAACCAATCAAAAATACTTTAGCAGAAACCTATTTACGTATGTGGGGTATTACATGTGATTTGCCTCCCGATTTACGCTTTTACGACAAGTGTCCACACCCCTCTGGGGGTACACTGCCCGCGTTAGTGGCTCTTGTTAAGGGTGCTGGCTCCTTTGCCATTCATAGAACCTTTTTAAAAGACAATGGCTGCAAAACAGATCAGAAACCAGCAAAAGCCATGTTGGGATCTGTAACAGGTGGTGCTGTGCATTTAAGTCAAGCCAATCCCAAACATCTGGTCATTTGTGAGGGCATTGAAACCGGTCTGGCTCTTTTGTCTGGGTTGTTATCAGAGCCCGTTAATTTATGGGCGTCTCTTTCAACCAGTGGCATGATGCGTGTGAATTTACCCCATACAAAAGGGCGTCTCACCATTGCAATGGACGGCGATGATGCGGGTCGTAAAGCAGGTTTTACCCTCGCTGCACGTGCTTATAGCCAAGGCTTTGAGGTCTTTATGATGCAAGCTCCAAAAGGAACCGATTTTAATAACGTATTACTTTCTCAAAAGAAGGAACTATGAAAGAGAGTCATTTACAAAACAACAATGAAAATACCCCCGTCAATGATAACGATAATGCTTGTTTACGGTTGGAAAAGATTTATTGTTGTTAGAAGGGAACGATCCGCTGGGACGCAGTTTGCAGGATTCTGGCCTGCTGCACACGAAACGCTGCGTGCCCAAGAGAGATTAATGCAAGCGTCAAAACAAAAAGCGATAGAAGTCTGGGCGCATTAGGCTGGCATGGAAGTCCCATGTCGCATGGGGCAGCTTTATGCTGCATCTGGCAGAGGCAAAGAGACTTTTTCTTTTAGTTATGACCAAACTTGGCTGAAGAGCGGGCATAGCCAGCTGTTTGATCCAGATTTGCAGCTTTATTCGGGGCTGCAATATACTCGGGAGGATCATGACAATTTTGGCCTTTAGGTACTGGTAATTTTTTAATTAAAAGCAGTTGCTTTTAATTAATTTAGGTGGTACTGCGAAAGTAAGCAGATATCCTCGTCTATATAGTTTTATTGGGATTATGTTTTATCAAGGGTAATTCTGTGCTGGAAAATTTATAGCATGTTTAAATATAAGGGGGAGGCATGAGTCATAGTTTTTTCGATATCGTAAATAATCCTGCATATAATGAAAAATCGTTGGCGCTGGTAGTCGCTGGGACTGCTGAGATAGCGCGGAATGTCATAGATTCACTAATTAATGGTGGTTATTTCGTAGTTTTTACATGGTTCAGTAATGAAACCGCCGTTAGTGATATGAAGCATCGGTACCAAAGTGCTGTCTTGCCAGTTCGCTTGGATTTGACATCCGAGCAAGACGTCGTGCAGTTTTGTGCTGCCTTAGAAAATGTTAGAATTGAGATAGCTATCTACTGTGCTGGTTATAACCCAGCATGTTTGTGCGATGAGCTGGAACCCGAAAATATTAGCGCCATTACTCGTCTTAACTATCTGTCAGCCGTGCTGATTTTCAATATGGTAGTCAAAACGATGAAGCAGTATAAAGAAAATGAGACCAAGCTGGTGTTTATCAGTTCGGTGGCCGCAAAAAAAATCAGAGTGGGTAACTCTTTATATGGCTCGACGAAGGCAGCTATGGAAAGATATCTCTCCGGTCTTGCACTGGAAATGGGCCGATTCAATATCAGAACGCTGTGCTTAAGTCCTGGTTATATCAAGACGAAAATGCTTAAGAATTATTGTGCGAAAGAAGGAAAAAGTATTGCTAGCATAGAAAAAACCATCCCAATGAGGAAAATGTTGGCTGCCGAAGATGTTGCGAATGCTGTCAATGCGTTTATTAACGGTAAAATTATTACTACAGGCGTTTCATTAACGATCGGGAATGGTGAGGGGATTATCTAATGTATATTACAACAATTAGCCAGATTTTTAAAGATGTCATGTATCTTGATGAGTCAGAAGAGCTTGATCCGCACAAGTCGCTATTCTCTGATTACGGAATGACTTCGATCGATTATATTGATTTTGCCTTCGAGTTAAAAAAGCACTTCAAGGTTGATGTTAGTCCTGAAAGCCTTTGGCCGGTAAATAAATGGGCCACTACAGAAGCATTTTACTCATTTGACACCAAAGAGTGGACTAGCGAAGGTGTTGCTAAAATCAATGACCTGCTGGGGTTAAAAGAATATGAATCGATTGATAAGAAAATCCAGTTTAAAGAACTCTACTCCTATTTCACGCTGAATTATATCAACCAGCGTATATCAGTTTTAAAGCGCAACTAGCATGACGGAAAGGGTCTATATAAAAAACTATGGTGTGTATCAGCAATTCGCGCCTAATAGTGCAGCGCTGAGCCAGCTGCTCAGTATTGCGGATGACATTAATCCTTGTGATATGGATTATTACCACTTTTCGACACCGTCTATGATAGACAAGAAGCTGGTCAGCAGAGAAGACCGCTCAGTGCTGAATGATATGTCAAAAATGGTAATTAATGCGCTGATAGATTTTCAAAGTAAAGATTGCCTGGCGGAGTATGCAAAAGCCTTTCTATATACTGCATGCGATAGCGAAGAGTCCAGCCTTAACTCGCTTTTTGAAATTTGCCGTAAATATAAGGACGATGGTTCAGTCTGGAAGCATATCCAGCAGTATAAGGAGATGAATAATCCTCTGGATATGTTGCGATTTTTGCCAACAAATGTGTTGTATCACATCTCAAAATTGTTACTTAATCATGAGGAAGGTACGCCGTTACGTGCCGCATCATTAAGTGGCCTAGTTGCATTGAAATTGGCCTATGCTGACATTGCTAATATAATTGCAAAAGAGCGAGCGATGGTTGTTAGTGCAGCAAATATGCTGACCTTCGATAGTCTGGCTGTCTTTAAAAAATTTGGTGAAATTCGACAAAGTGATAAAGATATTTCTGGTATTATCCCCAGTTGGGGGGCGGCCGTAATGTCTTTAGACAATAACAGTTGCGATGCGCTAGCTGAATTAATCTCTGTGACTATTCGTTATTGCCCTAAAGTCAGATTTGAAGAACGGGACTGGGAAAGCCTATTGAGTAAACAACGAACGCAACAAGGAGAACCTGATGTTATTGTTAGTTATAACAACGGTATTTGTACGCAACAAATAGCTGAATATTCAGCGCTAGAGAAATTTTTTCCAGGGATACCGATTGTTAACTATAAATCTAAAACTGGGTACACTGGAAAACTCAATAACATACTGGATATTTTATGCTGTCTTAATGATCCTGCTATTCCTTCGGGGGCCCGGGTTATGCTGACTGGAGCGGCTATCAATTATGGTATCGGAAATATTTGGATAATTAAACACTGAGGGAAGGTTTACAATGAATACCCATTTTGATGCAGATACATTATGTATTAGTGCATATGGGGCTGTTACGCCATTAGGCAGCCACTTGGATGAAATTCACGCCTGCTTTATGCGTGAGAAAAGTGGTATACGGAAGATTAAAAAATTTGATCACCAGTATTTTCAAACTCATGAAGCTGGGATTCCTATAGAAGGTAATGAGTTGCTACGCTGGCCTAAAAAAAATCCTTCAGAAACGGCGAGCTTTTTTATGCGGGTTTAGCAGCAAAGAGACTGCATGAACGACTGCATTTGCAGGAATATTATCCAGCAGAAGATATTGGCTGTATTGTAGGGATTGATGAACCGGCAATCGATATTGAAAAGTGTATCGGTTTTGCGGATAAGGTTCCCGCCGACGCGGATAAGCAATACTTGGTCGATGTCATGCTAGAACATTTTAGAATTAGTGAGTTTCTTGATCTCGATACAACTGCGGTTCTAAAAACGATACATGAAATTATCCCGTTTGCGGGCCTCAGCTTTGCCCATCTAGGCCTTTGTTCTGCATCAACGCAAAGTATCGGCCTCGCGATGCGAGCCATCCGCAATGGTGAAGTTAAAGCGGCGATTTGCGGCGGTGTTTCTGCGAAAGTCACCCCGCTAAATCTTGCGCGATTAGAAGGAATGGGAGTGATATCGACTGATCAAAACTACAGTGGACCACGGCGTTCGCGGCCTTTTGACCGGCATCGTAGCGGATTTGTTTTAGCGGAAGGCGCAGGTCTGTTTGTTATTGAAAAATTATCTAACGTATTGGCGCGGCAGCGTGAGCCGTTGGCCTATTTATTGGGTTACGGCGGTGCACTTTGCGCACAGCATATTGTAGCGCCGCATAAAGATGATCTCGAAATGCAACTGTCGATGGAGCGGGCCATCGAACATGCGGATGTTGACCGTACCGCTATTGATTTTGTGAATACACATGGGACATCGACACTACAAAATGATCAGCACGAAGCCAGTGCAATCAGAACGGTTTTTGGCGCGCACAACCCGGCGATTGTGGCGACAAAATCTTGGCACGGGCATCTGATTGCTGCTGCCGGTGCGATGGAAATTTTGTGTGTACTGGTTTCTTTTCGGAACAATGTTTTGCCCAAAATTTTGAATTGTGATGAAATCGATCCTCAATTGCCCGCTGGTATTGCGCTTGTGAGGGAGCATCAGTACCGACCGCTTAAATACGCATTGAAAAACTCATTTGGTATGGGCGGTGGCGCAAGCAGCTTGGTTTTAGGGAATCCACAATATCTGTAAGGGGCACCCCATGCTAACAATATATTCCTTATTAGAAAGAAACTGGCAAGTGATTTGTCATCACAGTCATTATTCGGCAGAGGATGTCAGCATGATGACAAAAGGGTGTGCAGATACCGTAGTTAGATATTGTCGCGATCGCCCGCAAGGGGAGCAAAATAAGCTGTTTGTTTTTGTGATTAGAAATAATTTCGAAGGCCTGATTAGCTATTTTGTTGCGTCTGTGCTAAAATTGAAAGCTTGGATCGTCAGTATTCATGATTTAGACATTGTTGATATACTGGTTGATGCCGATTGCATTGCGGCTGTTGTAATGAGCCATGAAGTCAGGGATATTAGTATCATCAGTCACCGGATTAATATCGCGTTTGATCACTGTCTTTCAACTGTGAACGAAAATCTGGCTGATTTTACAGCATATCCGTGCGCGCATTTCTATTTTTGTACCTCCGGAACAACCAGTAAACCCAAGTTGATTCAATATCATGAAAATATTCTGATTGAGAATGCCATCGCGGTGAGCCAATCTCTTGGACTAAGTAATGAAGATTGCTCATTGTGTTATTTCCCAGTGCAGTATATGTATGGTCTCTCTACTATGCTATGTGCCTTCTTATCGGATAGCAAACTGGTATTTGAAAAATTTCAAATAAGTAATATTGGTGAACTCGTTTCGCACTATAGAATTACCAACTTGCCTTTAATCGGTGACTGGATGCTGGCAGTAAGCGACATTTTTACCAAAAGCCGAATCCATGTGCAAAATATCTTGAATGCATCCGACCGTTTGCTCACCGTACAAGCATCGGGTATCCTCTCATCATGTACGACGTTATGGAATAACTTCGGTCAGACCGAATCCGGACCGCGCTTGTTTCATAATAAGATCTGCTCGCTACGCGATATTGAAAGAACCAGTAAATATGGCGTTGTAGCGCCGGGTAAGGCTTTGGTGAGTGATATAAAAATTGATTTGCGCCCCATTGATCGGGCGGATGCTTCTGATTCAGTGCGCCGTATGTTTTATAAAACGCCTTTCGCGTGTGATGGTTATGTTGATAGTTCCTTGCAATTAAAGCCGCGTGATGAATGGTTTGATTCCGGCGACCTGTTTGTTAAAGATGAATCCGAATGCTATTACTGGATAGCCAGAGCCGTTAATGAATTTAAACACAATGGTAAGTTTATCCCAGTTCAACTGATTTCAAATGACATTATTAAGTATGCCGGATGTTTAAGGCATTACTTTTCAAAAGCACAGAACGGCGATCTTTATCTCAACCTTGATATGTCGGTAAATAGTGAGCAGGTTAAAGTCGTTACTAAACTATTGACTGATAAATGGTATCAGTATGCATTTAAAGTAAATATCAGAAAAATTGCCACGACAAATACAGGGAAAATAAAATGTACCGTGTAGATAAAGCTCATGGTATGAGCAGAGTGTATGTTAATCGCCGTGCAAACAATTATCTGTGCATTGTGAGCCATTCTTTTTATACCTATTTTTTAGCTATTGACAGGCTTCATCGTTATTTGCCTGTATCGATGAGGCGTACATCGAGAATGATATTGCACCGTGAAATGGCGAAGGTGCTTTTTGTCGATATATTTAAACGGATTCTGCCAGATGTAAAGATGTCACACAGTTCTGTGAGCCATGGACGGAGTGAAAGTATTATGTTGGTTAATAACGATCCGCGGATTCAGTCTGTCGGGGTTGATATCGAATTTATTGAGAAAAAAAAACTACCGAGGCCATTTATGCTAGATTACTGTGAAAAATGCGCGGACTTTCCAGCAGGGCAGGTGCTGGACAATCGGCTATGCACCACGATATTTAGCTGCATGGAGAGCTTGTATAAGGCATTATGCGCCATCTCGGCGTGTACTTTTGATATAAATGATTACTTTTTAGTTGAACATGAGAGGACGCGATGTGTTTTTCGGTACGTTGGGAATACATTTGTGTTTAAAGGGATGACGTTTATTTGTAACTGCTATTATCTTTGTCAATCTGTGATAACCGTTGTTTTGCTGGATGCATGTTTGCAATCAATTATTTTAGATGACCTCTTATATGAAGACGTAACCATTTCTATACCCAGTTAGTTTTTAACGAGTTTATGGTAATGCCATAACTAGCTTTATTTAGAGGAATATGTGATGAATGATTTACTGGTAAATATCACCCCTGAGCACTATGAAAGGTATGCTACTGAAGGTACATCACCGTGGAATGCGTATTTGATGGAAAGAATTCTGGAAGAAGCATCTGGTGTTACTTCTGCGAAGAAAAAAATTCTCGATATTGGCATGGGAACTGGCCACATGCTTTTCAAGCTTTACCGCTCCCAAAAACTCACAGACTATTTCTTTTACGGGGTTGATATTGATCCCCGTATGGTTCAGTTCTGTGTTAAAAAATGTACCGAGTTAAAATACCAGCATGCATTCAACATCATTGAAGCCAGCGTCAGCAATTTACCGTTTCCCGATAACTCCTTTTCAATGATTTATGCCCGTTCCGTAATTCATCACTGGGCTGAACCTAAAAAAGGATTACAGGAGTTGTGCCGTGTTTTAGATCGCGGCGGTTGTATTATCATCCATGAACCCCTAGCGGATGCAGAAGAAACAGCACTGGGTGTTTTTAACCAATCACGTCGTGAATGCGGTGTGGCAGCTATGTCCACAGAAGAAAAATTTACATTAGCCGGTATCACCGATCTTTTATATGGCTGCGATCTTAGTGAGATGAGCTGGACAGTGAGACGTGGAGAAGGTCTAGCAGCTCTGGGCTGTGAAATTTTCATTAAAAAGGTCTGAGTTATCATGGATTATTTCTGTGCTGAAATGTATGCAAAAATGCAACCACGTATAACGGCAATAACTGGCTGCCATGCACTCGATTACATTGCTTTTCGCGATTTGGTTAGGATAAGTACACGCGTTTATTCGACCACTGGTGATAGTGTTTCTTTGACTCAACAGGACTCTGCGGCTGAACACTTACCCATGCTGCTTGGTGCTACAAGCGGCACCACCGGGGCGATGAAAATGGTCAGCGTTCGTCTAAAATCCAGTAAGGAAGCGGTCAGCTCATCAGAGCGTAATTTAATTCGTAACCTGCGCGCGCGGCAATTTTTTTCCCCAGGGGATGTTGTTGGCAACCTGTTTACGATTAATCTGTTTTCATCTTTACACTACTTGGCGTGTGAAATTGTAAAACATTGCCGTGCACATGTCGTGCCGGTTGGCAATATTTCCCTGCTGCTGAAGAGTCATTTCGAGTTTCTGGCTGAAATACGGCTCTCGGTACTGTTTGGCGTGCCCAGCACCATCGTTCAGTTCGTTGAAGCCATGCTCAGCCTTGGGGTTCCACTGGCAATTAAAAAAGTGGTCTTTACCGGTGAATCGATGCTGGGTGTGCATGAAAACTATCTGCGCGAGATGCTGGGCGCCGATCTGCGGATAATTGGTTTATATGGTTTGTCGGAGTGCGGTTTCATTGGTATGTCCGCCGAAGGGCGGCTTAATCGGTACCTGCTCTTCAGCGATGATTTCTTCTTTGAATATGAAGATAAGAGAGGACTGCTAGTGACATCGCTGGATCCCGATGCCTCGCGCAAACTTATCAGATACTCCGTGGGCGATATGGGCACATTATCCGTTGAAAATGGTGACCTCTATTTTGAAGGTATTAAACGCAATGCTGTTGATTTTAATTTCATGGGAAATTTGATTAGCCATGAAAAAATATTCAAAATTATTAATCGAAGGTTGCCCGATGTGATTGTTCAAATTGTATTGTCTTTATCCGCGGATAGACAAGAGATTATGGATATTAAAATCTGCCGCGAAGTATTTCACAACCTTGATTTGTCCAAACTAACTGAGGAAATCTATCATTTGCCGGATATTTATGAAGCCTATATGAAAAAGCGCGGACGTATTAATGTAACCATCGTCGAATATAGCGATTTGCTTTTCTCATCCAGAGGGAAATGCCTGCTAGTTTATGACGCAAGGGAGTCCTGTAATGCAACTTGATAATTTGTGTAATGAAATTGTATCAGGGAATTCGCATACGATAAATTTCAACATCAGGTTTTATAGCGTGTCACCGGAGCAGCAGGAGTAAATCATGTCAGATGATGTTATTGATAATTATGATTTAGATAATAACGCATTGTTTATTCGTGGATGTAATTTGATTGATATTGCCGATGAAAACCGTTATTTGCAGAACGCATGGTTTGCACTGACCGGCAACCTTCTTAATGAAGAACAGATGGATCGGCTGATTCAGAATGCTAACGCCGAACTGCAAAAGACGAACCCTACAGCCAAACTGCAGGCGATGCATCAACTGATCAATGTATTGCCATCTTTGAGTTTAACGCAGCGATTTATGATGTTATTATCGCAAGTTGAGGTTTCGGCGGCTCAGGGTAAGGTCATGGCTCCTGTAAGCGACGGTAGTTGTCTTAAAATTATCTTGCTGATGCCGTGGATTATTGCATTGGCGCAATCTTCCCAACAGTTTTCCGATTTGCCGGAGATCGAAAATTGCAATACCTTTGAGCGTGCTTTTTGGTTAGCATTAACTAGCAAGGAAGCTTCTTCCGACTGGGATATTGATATGCTTTGCCGGTGCATGTCTCTACTGCTGGGCGGGTTTGGTATTGTGACACCCACAACCGCCACGATAAGATTTATTGCCAGTACCAAGAGCGACGTCATTTCTGCACTAATCGGTGGGTTTTGTGCCACTGGCCCTGCGCATATGGGAGCCTGCAAATATGCTATCATGCGACTTTCTAGTGTCCTCCATGAGATTGAAGCCGGGAATCTTGAGGCGGCGGTAACGCATTATTGCAAAGACAAACCCTGGCCAGGGTTTGGTCACCCGATTATGCAACGGGATGTCCGGGTTGATTTCTTTTTTTCACGCTTTCAGGTGCCTATGCGCCCCTTCAGTTCGCTTGCGCGATCTATTTCGGACAATACAGGACTGCAACCCAATGTAGATTTTCTAATTGCAAGCATCATGAGCAAACATCGGGCTTCTCCTGAGCTGGGATTGTTGGCTTTTTTCGTTTGTCGTATGCCGATACTTCTCGCGCACTATCAAGCGCGGTTTAGTGCTCATTCCTTCGGTTTATCATCAAAGGATTTAAGAAAAAAATATAAAAAGGTCCCCAAATTATGGCTATAAAGCATCGCACCGAGCCAAATTTCTTGGGGATATGTCAGAGTATCACCTTAACCGCACCGATGCGTGCTTGCGGGCAAATCGATATTTCTCACTGGAATTTAGCCCATAACTATTTGAAACAGGGCTTGTTACTCGAAGCCTTGCATCAGTTTTCAGTTCGATTCGCCACCGTGGTGACTAAAAACTCGGATCTTACTTATCGCTATCTCCCTGTTATGGTTGAACAGTTTTTCTCTACCACCCATTTTGATAACGATCGGTTACGCGTTGAAGGACATATTGAACGCATTAATGAGGCCTACCGTATTCACTGTAAGGCCAGCCCATACGGCAATGGCAGGGCCGTTATTGCGCAGGCAATCATCATGGTCAGTAAGGTCTACTTCCTTGGCTCGTGTTCTGAGAAAGCCGCTCTTCCATTACTAGGCGATTTATGTAAGATTTCCTCCGTAACTGGAGATTCTTGTACTTTTTCCTTTAATGCGCATCACCCGCTTTTTGAGGAACATTTCCCCTCCCGCGCCGTATGTCCTGGTTCACTATTGATTGAGATGGTTCTGGCTTTGGCCACGCAGGGTAGGACGAAAAATATCGCATCTGTTGCACTGAAAAAAG
The DNA here is from genome assembly GCF_042194715.1 of Bartonella sp. CM120XJJH. Lineage (NCBI taxonomy): Bacteria > Pseudomonadati > Pseudomonadota > Alphaproteobacteria > Hyphomicrobiales > Bartonellaceae > Bartonella > Bartonella sp. CM120XJJH. Next base: position 12,469 of record NZ_JBHINE010000024.1, read on the forward strand.
TAAAGTTCATTGAAGCAGTTTATCCGGGAGATACCTATCAGTTGACCATTAAACAGGATACAGAGTGTGAACCGGGTGGCGTTTTTTATATTCATACGGAAACTAAAAAACGAAGCACTTGCGGTAAGTTTTCTATCAAATATAAAAAGGAGGATGCGCCATGTTTAACATAATAATCTCTTTTATTCCGTGGAGTATTTACTCCTGGGTTATAAATGGAAACTTTTTAACTCTGGTCGAACGCTCTCTCATCTTAACTGTGATTTTATTGTTCATTATTGCTCTGAATATTAAATTTATCCGACAGCGAGAACCCGTGATGATTACGAACATTCTGACATTTATTGTCATGTTTGTTAATTATTTCGCTGGATGGTCTACACTTTTACTGAACTACCCCATAGTTTTTTGCTATCTGTCACTTGCTCTGGTTTCATTGATGAGCTTGCTGGTAAAGAAACCCTTTACCATTTTTTATGCTCCTGCTGGTGTTTCTGAAGAAAAACGCAAACATATCCTATTTTATCTCATCAATAAATATATTACATGGATTTGGGTAATCATTTTTTTTGCCAATGGTCTTCTAGTGGCTTTTTTTGCATGGCTCCCCCAGCTTTGGTTGGTCACTATGGGTTTAATTTGTGCTGGTATTCTTTTTTCTAAATATCTTCCTAACATCATGCAATATTTTTATCGCATCAAACATCATGGAGCATAATATGTCATTGTTTAACATTCTGACTGGAACTCCTTTATGGGCCTGGATTTTGCTTATTTTTCTCATCGCGAGGGGAATAATCGCATTGAAAGATAGGGAAATGAAGGTTAACCGCCTTTTTCTATTGCCGTTAGTCTTTCTTTTTTTGGGCGCAAGCGATGTGATTAAAGAGCTGGCGTTCCCGCGCTGGGGAGCAATCTCAATGTTGGCAGGGCTGATGATCGGCGTTGGCGTTGGCTGGTTGCTCTGGCGTGCCACTCCGCGTTTAAAAATCAAAGAGGGAACGGATTTAATTATTCGGCATGGTACGCCGTTGACGCTGATATTTATTCTTATCGCTTTTGTCATCAAATTCATATTGATTGTTTTTCTCAATATTGAACCTGATTTGAAATATGTATTTGATTTTAACCTTCTTTTTGGTCTTTTAAGTGGGTTCACTGATGGTGTGTTTTGGGGCGGCACATTAAATTTATATATAGCATTTCGAAAGAATCGAAATTAATCCTTATACCATTAGCTGTGGGTGCTTCCCATTAGAACTATCTCAATAGAAGCTTATACCTAACAACAACGCTGCATACAAATGCAGCGTTGCCTCGTAGTTTCAGATTTTTTTATCCCAGCGCGTGAATACGTGACGGAAGTGATATATCTGACTATGCCCCCTTGGGGGAAGAGCGAGCCTAAAGGTTTAGAATGCTATGAGTTTGAGCTAGCTGGACTTTGAGCAGATGGTTTATCGCTCATGGGAAATCATTTTGTTTTACGATTCAAAAAGAGGATAGTGATGGTCTCATTGGCGTAGGTGGGCAAGAAAACTGTTAGCTTGGCAATGCGTCAACAATTTGTAGAACTATGTTGTGGAACCCCTACGCAAAGCCGTTGCTATGATGGCATGATGCTTTTGTCAAGCATTATGATATGGGGAGGAACCGGTGTTTAAGGGTGCAACTGCGGTCACTATACGATCCAGTAGCATTACGTTTTTACGTTTGAGTATTTAGGAGCGGTAGACTCTGTACAGGCTATGCGTGCAATATGTGAAGCACGCTTGTGGGAATCAGTGTGCCATTATTGCGTTGTGCATGCAACCCTCTAGCTAGTACTTCATTGGTAAGGTTGTTTTTTGAAGCTGATTAATTATCTGTGTGTTTTTTAAGAGAACGTTAGCACTGATGTATCGCGTGCCGTACCAAGAAATCTTCCAAAAAAAATTATTAAAAATACTAAAAATATATGTGCAAGATGAACAAATGCTTGCTGAGGATATTGTATCAACGACTGTAGCTGCTTAAGGGCACATAATCTTGGGGGGCATAATGTTGTACAAAAAATCATGAAGTCCAAAAAACTCGTAAAGGTGCATTGCACTTCTCCTTTGAGAATTTGGCATCTCCTCTTAGCTTAATACGTTCTCATTATGATATAAACCCTTGGTTCTCCTGAACACCCGCTTGTCATGCGTTTTTCTGCTGATGCTCAAGAGATCTTTCGTGAATGGATGCAAAAGATTTTTAAAGAAGCCAAAGAGAATAACCTTTCTGAAAGCTTACAAGCGCATCTTTTGAAAATGCCTAAGACCATAGTAAGTCTTGCATTGATTTTTGAATTAACCGAAGGGGGGCGTTTTGAAATCAACAAAGATGCCCTTCAAACAGCCTTGCGATGGGAAAAATATTTGTTAAGTTATGTCAAAAGGCTTTATGCGGCGGCGGATAACTTAGCAACAGAGGGGGCAAAATTGATTGTCGAGCGCTGTGATCATTTATCTGATGTTTTTACTTTACGCGATATTCATCAAAGAAGTTGGATCGGTTTAACAGATAATAGAGCCATTAAGCAAGCTTTAGAGCTTTTATGTCGTTGTAATTATATTCGTGAAATCTCTAGAGACAATAGCTCCCAAGGTGGTCGACCTACCATACGCTATGAATGGCATCCTTTAGCAAAAAGTTATAAGACACCACACTAAGACAATCTAGAAATCTTATAAACATTAAACAATATAACAGTGAACCTTCAAAGCACTCCCCATCATTAGTTTTGGGGGTTTTGGGGGTTTTGGGGGTTTTAGGAACCTACAAAACCTCTCTATAAAATGCCTCATAAAACCTATCAAAATACTCATTATGATATTTTAAAGCACATGCTTCATTTGTCTTGATTAACACGTCAAATAAACAGCAAATTTCACTATTTTGCTGATCTGATCTCTCTCATGGGCTGCGGATAAACAGCATTTAAAAACTCTTTTGAAAAAATTATCGGCTTTTTTAGCATTTTTCTGCATTTTTTCTCAATTCATTCAAAATGGATTTAATAAGCTTCGTTTTAATTCTTTTGAAGAGACTTAAACCCCTTATACGAAAACGGAGCTCTGTTGTAACAGGGCGTGAACTGGATCATTTGCACGTGAATTATGAAACTGTAAAACCTTATCCCGTAACCTTTAAAAAAGGTAATCCAAAAGTTACAGAGATCTCTAATCCAGAAAAATTCTATTACGTGACTGAAATGAAATTCGCAAAAGCAGGTAAAGAGAAAGATAAAACCACTGTTATTTATAATAACAATATCACAATAACAGATATCCCTCTTGACGCTTATGCGTATATCGTCAATGGTAAACCCGCTCTTGAATGGGTTATGGGGCGTCAATGTGTTAAGACTGATAAAAAGAGTGGCATTGTTAATGATGCTAATAGCTATGCTGTTGAAACCATTGGCAACCCTGCCTACCCTCTAGAGTTATTTCAGAGGGTTATTACCGTAAGTTTAGAAACCATGAAAATCGTTAAGAACCTACCAAAACTAGAAATTAGAGAAACTGAATAGACTTGGCTTGCTAAACTCACAAGGGGTATAGAATCTTATAACCATAATCTATACCTCTCTTGTTAAGTTGATTAGATACAATCTTTAAAAAGAGTGCTTATATGCGTTATTCTAAAAAGAAGAAACTTGCAATTTTAGATACTCTTATTTGGATTGCCTTTAAAAGATTATATCGTAATCTAAAATGATAGCTTTGTTTAAAGAGGGTTATGTATATTCATTTTCTTATATTACTTATAGGTTTTGAAGGTTCTTAAAACCCCCAAACCCCCTACAAAACGTATGTTATTGATTGAATTTAAAGGTTGTATTATTGATATAGGTTGTTTTTTTGAAAAGTTGATAAAAATTAACATATTGAAATATAATGACTTTTATTTTTTATTGAAAAATATGTAAAGGGGGAGCGTAAAAAGCACCTCCAAACCCCCCACCCCCCCCTAAACCTCCAAAACTCATAACCATAATGGTCTTGATAGCATCTATTATGATTATAATCCCTTTCTTTTGAAAGGCTTTAAAAGATCACATCCTCTCATAAGACATGTTTTAATCATTCACTAAATGATCACTTTTGTTGATTCAATGTACTGACACAAACTGACAAATATATATTTATAGTTGTATTTATTTGTTATGGTTGTTTTAATAAGTTGTATTTTGAAAAATTGATAAAACTTAACTTATTGAAATATAATGATTTTAATTTTATCTCATTTAAAAAAAATGATATAGGTTCTAAAAAGAACTGACAAAAATGACAAAAGTCTATTAAAAGGGATTTTGCTCATCTCTATAATTATCATTCTTTCTTTAGATGTTTTCATAAAAAGCAGTAAATCATAATTATCATATATTCTATTTATCATTTCTCTTATGAAAATGGAAAATGATGCCATGGCTATAAAGAACATAACAGCCATAGAGAATGCGTGAAAAAAGCAGGCTTTCATAATCACATGCAAATGAAGGCATGATTATAAAGACAGTCCCTATAAAAAGCTGTTAAGTTGCAAATGTGTTATTAAAAGAAATTAACAGAAATCTTAAAAACCATTTAGTAAAAAAATTGATAGGTTATAAAGATAAAAATACGCATTATGAGAGCGTTTTTAAATATTATAAATGTATAGATTCAGAAAATAACGCAATCGTTTCATAAAGCCTATAATATATCTTTAGAAGCACATAAATATAAAAGAAGCAATTAATAAGCATAAGATATTATCAACACACAACGTATTTAAAAAATATCAAAAAAGATAAAATAATAATTGACAATAAATACGTATTTTGTTATATAACTAATCAAGTGCTGAAAACACTTAATAACTAGCGGGTAGGTTACGATACGACCTCTCCCATGTCTTTTAAATACTGACTTTCTTTTATGCTTTTGTTAGTATATGAGAGCTTTGTCGGGTGTGGTCATACCATACAATACTCTTTTATGAGAAAAGTGTGACGACGGACTAGTTACCGTGTTTTCAACGCCCGGCGCTCTTATAGAGTGTCAATTGAAAACTTTAAATAACTAGGATTAATAAAATGAATTCTATCTCAAAAACCACCCCCGTTATCTCTAATATTGCAAATGAAACCGCCCCTGTTAATCAACAAGAGCCTGCAAAAAAATACGAATTTACCAATGAAAAATTCACTTTTGATGGTCTTACTTTACACCGTATACGTGCTCTAAGAGATTTTGATGATGTTAAGGCGGGAGACCTCGGTGGTTTTATTGAAAATGAAAGTAACTTATCCCATGATGGCAATTGCTGGGTCTATGATAATGCCGCGGTTCTTTTCAATGCAACTGTTTATGAAAATGCTAAAATCTATAATGATGCGAAAATCTTTAGAGGTGCCAAGGTTTATGGCAATGCTATCGTTAATGGCAAGGCATTGGTTTTTGATACAACCGCTCATATTTATGATAATGCAAAAATTCATGATAACGCTAAGGTCTGTGGGCATGTTTATGGTAATGCCGTAATTAGTGATAATGCTACTATTTCTAATGGTGCCAAGGTTTATGACAATGCCCGTGTCTATGAAAGTGCCTATGTTTGTGGCTATATTTTTGGCAATGCCCATGTGTATGGCAAGTCACGGGTTTATGTCTGGGCGCGGGTTTATGATAATGCCCATGTTTTTTGTAATGCTTGGATTAAGGATTATTCAAGTATCTATGGTCATGCCAAGGTTTCTGGCTCGGCTCGTGTTGGTTGCTTTGTAAGAATTTATGATCATGCCAAGGTCTATGGCAAATCAAATATTGATCATCATGTGCAAATTTATGGCAATGCTGTTGTCAATAGCCGTGCAAAAATTCGTAATGATATCTGTGATGATAATCAGTCACTAAAAGACGCTGCTTAAATAACGCGTGGGCGCGGCGGGGGCGCCCTCCTTTAAACATTCTCATTTAAAAATTTAAATCTCTTTATAAAGGAATTGTGCTCATGCAAAGGAAATTTGCACTCACAAATGAAACGCGTGTATTTGGTAATCATACCCTTTATCGCATCCAAGCATTAAAAGACTTTTCTGATATCAAAGCAGGTACCTTAGGTGGCTTTATTGAAAAGGAAGATAACCTCTCTCATGAGGGAAATTGCTGGGTCTATGATGAGGCTCTTGTTTTTAAAAATGGTCACATTTATGAAAATGCAAGGGTTTATGGCAAGGCTGTCACTTGTGGTCATATCTATGGTCATGCACGGGTTTATGACAATGCTATCGTTGCTGGCTATGTCTATAATAATGCCCATGTTTATGGCAATGCTGTTATTTCTGATAATTCCCATGTCTATGGTAATGCTCATGTGTATGGCAAGGCTATTATTTATGATAATGCCTATGTTTATGACAATGCTAGGGTTTATGAAAACGCTCGTATAGCAAATAACGTGCATGTTTTTGAAAATGCTCATATTCATGGAATTGCTGTTATTTGTGAAAATGTCGGCGGGTCTACTAAAATAAAAACCTATACTGAACGTCTCTCTCCTTATAGTGAATTAGAGATTGTCTGGGTCTAATCTAAAGCAGTGTAAATGAAAGCACGGGCGCGGCGGGGGTGCCCCTCTTTTAAATTTCCCATTCCAAATTTTAGCAAACGTTTATCACATTAGATTGTGAGGGTATCTCTATGTGCAAAAAATATGAATTAACCAGTGAAATCAAAAAAATCAAACATGCTCTTACTCGAAATATTATAAGCCTTTATCGCATTAAAGCTTTAAAAGATTTTGATGATGTAAAGGCGGGGTCCTTAGGCGGCTTTATTGAAAAGGAAGTTAACCTATCCCATGATGGCAATTGCTGGGTCTATGATGAGGCTTGTGTCTACGGTCATGCAAGGGTGTATGAAAATGCAAAAATACGCCATTTTTCTCAAGTCTGTGGTCAAGTTTATGGCAATGCTGAAGTCTATGGAAAGGCTTTTATCTCTCAATATGCTAAAGTTTATGACCATGCTTTTGTCTATGGCAATGCTCATGTTTATGGCAATGTTTATGGGTATGCTCATGTGAATGGTAGTGCCCGCGTTCTTGCTGATGCTCATATTTATGACCATGCGCATGTTTCTTATGATGCTACGGTTTTTAGTTATGCACGCGTTTATGGTCATGCCAAGGTTTCTGGCTTGGCTTGTATTTATAGCCATGCAAAAATTTATAATTATGCTGTTATTAATGGTCGTGCAAAAATTTATGGCAAGGTTTATGGGAATGCTTGTGTGAGTGGCTCTTGTGAGATTTATGGCTCTGTTTATGGCAATGCTAAAATCTCATATTGTGCAACGATCTGGGGGCGTGCTTATGGCAATGCAAAAATCAACAAAAAAAGCAAAGTAAGGTTGGTTCCAAAAAATTGTGAGGTTTATGAAAGGAATAATGTTGTCAATATAACTGATAAAACAGAATAAAAAGAGACATGGGGGGGGCGTGCCTTCTTTATGGTTATAAACGCATATAAAATGCATTGCTATAAACATATCATAAAAGAGAGAGTAAAATAAAAAAAAGCCGTGCCAAATGATATGACGCGGCTTTCAAATAGCGTTTTTTATTGATTAAAATGAATCATCCACAATGGAGTAATGAATGCATATATACAAAACGTATCATATTGCAAGCGCTCTATGAGAGATATGAAAACTTATCAAAAGGAATGTCAATGGTGCGTATGATCTTTAATCACTCATTTGAATTACAGAGCCTATAAACGCTCGGTAGCTTTAACAATCCAATCAAAAGAACATGCATATTAAGTGAATATCTTATAACAAAACGGTTTTTTACATTTACGAGCGTTGTTTTTTAAAAGCAGCTTTTCATAAAACAAATAAACAATTATGGTTTTTTGTTACCATTTTTATCAAGTCAATTTTATTAATAATAGTTATTAAAAAATCACAAAATTAGAATAAATATTTGAAAATATATCCATATGGGTATATTAATAATCATGAGTAAAATAAAACGTATCATATGGCTTGGTTCTTCACTCAAAGATATAAAAAGTCTTCCTGATCTTATTCAACAAAGGATTGGTTATGCTC
>NZ_JBHINE010000025.1:0-20392 GCF_042194715.1 Bartonella sp. CM120XJJH
GCATCCCTTACATCTTGTACGGCACCAAGAATGCCCACATTGACAGAGCCTGTCACACCAGCAAAAGACTTTTCATGGTTTTCTTTTGCGTTAGAGGTATCATAGCTTTCTGATAGTGTGATATTATTACCAGCATCAATGTTGACATCACGATCCGCCGAAACATTGGCTGCTTGCATATTTACATATATTCGTCTCCATACCTTAAATAAAAAACCTATATCAAGGCGTTTTTTTCAAAGTGTGTTTAAATATTTTGATAATGGAGGCTGTTGTGAATAAACCAGTGTTTATAAAATCTGATGAAATTCTCTTAGTGATGTGCAAAATCTCGCTAAATATGGAACTTTCTTCGAAGAAAAGGACATTATAAAATTTATCGACCAAGCCGATAATGCTGTTCAAATCTTGCGTATCGAACCTAAAACAAACCAGTGTGAAAATATCTCTGAAGTTATTGCCGAATTCTATCTTAAAGAATGTGAAGAGCAGTACTTAAATGAAAACATACCTCACGATTTTATTAAGCATAGTTCGGCATACGTTTTTTTAGAAGAAATCGAACAGCAGCGATATGAAGATGAAACATACGGGACATCTGAACAGCAAAACCGTTTAACTCTTTGGGATGTCATTCCAAACTACCCTCACTATACAGAGCGTTTGTTAAAAGACGGCCCCCTTTTCAAAAAATTGACCACACAATGCAATGCCGTTCTTTTGCAAAGAACAACAAAGGCAGAGTCTAACTTAAAGGAGTAAAATCATGAAAAAGAAATACGAAATGACTGATGAAACAACCGAAATTGATGGCAAAACGCTCCGCCGCTTTCGTGCTTTAAAAGATTTTGGTTATATCTTTGGTAAGGTTAAAGCAGGTGATTTAGGCGGCTTTATAGAAAATGAATACAACTTAAGTCGTGAGGGCAACTGTTGGATTTGGCATGATGCCATATTTTTTGGCGATGCAAAAATTTACAACAATGCCAAGGTATTTGATAACTCAAAATTTTGTTATTTTGCAAATATTTATGAAAATGCAAGTGTTTATTGTAATGCAGAAGTGTATGGTAACGCAATAGTTTACAGAGCTTTAGAGGTTAGTGAAAGCAGTATTATCACAACGGACGAGAAGCAATAAATTATGTATGAATATGAAATTAACCCTACTTTGTGTTTGCAGTTAGTTGTGAGAAATACCTACAATCCAAGTAAACTTTGTATCACTATCTCTGGAGATAATGGCGAGCCCTATGTAGATGCCATAATTTCTAAAGACAAAGTAGAAGCTTTTTTGAGTGAAGATAATGTCGTGCAAATGGAACTTAAAAAATCGCAATACTTTGCATTCTCATACGAATTCAGACCGTTTGTGTGCACAGGATTTGACATGACACCACCAACCTCAGATAAATCTTTCATATTGACGCTATATTCTGATCCTTGTGCATATCTAAAATGCATTCCAATTGTTCGGATTGAAACGCTGTGCATGCTCAATGACCCGCATATAGCTATAGGCCAAGGCATGGTGGGATTCATCAATCACCAATGCATCAAGCAGCGGTAATGATGGCAAATTGCTCTCCCGCGATAGGGGTTGCACTATGGCAGAGGCCACTTGGCCATCCCAGCTTTTCTCATTCGCATTGAAAATACTGGTGGAAAGCGCTGAATTAACCCGTTTGAACTTGCCCTCATTTTGAAAGGTCAGCTCATCACAGTGAGCAAGCACACAGGCGCGTTTAATATCGCGTTCAAACATGTGTCCCAGCACTGCTGAAAGCATGATCGTCTTGCCTGCACCTGTTGGCGCAACTGCAAGCGTATTGCCGTGGGTATAGAGCGCATCAACTGTCTTGGAGACGAGCTCCTTTTGTCTTGGTCTGAGTAACATGCCGCCCTCTTAATCATTGTGCCCATAACAGCAGGTTGCTGGCAGAACTTGCAGATGCATACCGATCACTATTGGATTGAGGCGCAAAAGCTGCACCGGATACAGCACCTATCAAGAAAGCATATTCCTTATGATCCGGTGTGATGGACAGTTTGATGACGTTCTTGTCGTCACCGTTATGGTCTTTCTCTATATCGATGCGGGCTGCAAACTTGACACCATCCAGATCACCAAGGCCGTTGATACAGCGGGCATTCTGAGCAGCTGGAGAATTGTCCTTGTTGGACACGCCGCGAGACGCGTTCATAATCCCTTTGATAAACGTGTGAACAATATTGGCCCAGTCCGGTCCTTTAGAACTATAAAGCCCAATCAAGCTCCAGATTTTGCGGCAGGCATATTTGCCTTCCAACACCACAAACTCACAGTTCAAATACACTGCGCCTGTGGTGTTACTGCATGTCGCCCAGCCACCCGACGCATCATCATAGCCGCTGGGCTTAATGGTCATAAGAACCTTAGCCAGCGTTCCTTTGGGGATGACATCAAATCCGCTTTGATCATCTGCACTATTAAAATCGTTTCAACTCATTCTTGTCCTCCTTGTGTTTCGTTGTTTTGTTGGGAATCAGGGGTGCTGCTGGCAAACGCGTCCTGTTCAATTGAGAACATGAGGCGTTCGGCAGCAGGCTTAGTTTTGCCCACAATCTTTTGCATGAGGAGGCCAAGATGAGGCTCTTCCATCAGATCAAGACGACCAAAGCGGATCCTTGGCGGAGTATCCGGCATCACTGATGGTGTGGCTGATAAAGGCTCAAAATGACTTGCCTTCGGGGCTTATCATCTCAGTCATAGTGATGATCTGATCGACAATACTGGGTAGCTCTAATGCGGTTTTGCTGCCTTCAATTTTTGGCTGGAAGAAACGGCGATTAAAATCGTCGATCTTTTCGTCCAAAATGCCGACAAACCAGATATTCTTGCCGCGTGTGCGCTACAGATGCGTGAGCCACGCGATCATTTCCTGACCATGTAGGCCGTAGGCACAACGAGTATCAGGCTTTCCATTTTTGTCAGAAAATGCCTGCGGCTAGCCCTTGCACCAGTTAAAACACATACGTCCGCAATCGTGATGCTGTCGAAGATCGTGTCGTATCTATCAAGTGCTCCGGCATCACCATATTTGGTAGTGACGGCATCATAATGGGCTTGGCTATATGGCTGCTTATCACGCAAGGTAGGGTTCGAACCACCAATAAAAGCCGCAATATTGCGGCAAACCTGCCATGTACGCGGACAAATGGTGTCGCCTTGCCAGCCTTTAATGGACAGATCGCCGGCCTCAAGATCAAAGAACAGCGTCTTTTCAGCGGGAAGCGTCCAGAGCAGTGATGTTTTGCCGATACCGCTTTTACCGAAGATGCACCATTTGATGCCTTTGGTTTCTTTCAAGCGTTCATCAGCTGAGATGATAGGAAGGCTCATTGGGCACCTCCTTTGCGGGAGAGTGCATCCACAATGTTTTCAGCGCCTAAAGCACCTTTAGCACGCGCTTCTGTGTAAAGCTCACAGATGGCAGACAGGCGCTTATAAATGGCGCTTTGTTCTTTATCCAAAACCTGTACGGCAAACGCAAGATCATCCAGAGTTGCCTCATGGATCGGTTTGATGGTATTTTCGGGAATAGCACCAAGCGCCAGAATTTGAATAAATGCCGGAACATGTTTGGCGTAGTAGCTGAATTTAATCAGTTTTTGTAACAATGATTTAAACATGAAACCTCCTTGATTTCGTGGGTTAAAAATTGCTCTTTGGTCATGTCGTCTCCGGCTGCTGGGTTCTGACGCCGCCCAAAGAGCAAAGCGGTCGCGGTATTTCCTGTTGGGGTCTTCTATTTCCGCGAGAACCCGGCATATTTTCTTGCCTTCAAGGAGTTACTTACCGAAATGGATCAAAAACTGTCGGAAGCTCAGTGCAGATATTCCGCAAAGCCACGTTCCTTCAGCGATCCGCGCAATTCGGACAGCGTCCCGTAGAGGGTTGAACGTGGGGTTTTTGTTTTTCGGGAGATTTCACTGATGCTGAGCGTCCGCAGATCAATCAGCAGCAACACCAGATGCGACGGCATCTGCTGAACAGCCTGTTCAAGGTCGATTTGAAGATCGCGGCTGGTCAGGTCTTCAGTTGTAGGGTCAGGCAAAGCATTATCTTCGCCGTCCTTATCCTCAAGCCATGCATCGAGTGAAAAGTTACTGATACGAGAGCCACGTTTTTGTGCGCGGGCTGCTTCAATCAGGCTGGCACATTTGTGGTTGAGGATGCGGTCAACAAAGGTCGACCATTTTGCTTTTTCGGGATCATAAGCCTTCTTTCGGGATATATAATCCAGCATTAGCTCTTGCTCGAGGTCCTCGACTTCTACGCCATGAATGGCTGAATGCCGCATCAGGCTGCGTGCGTGATAACGGACTTGGTTTACGACATAAGAATGAATGCCTTCATAGTTGTTTTTGCTCATGGTTTTGTCTCCAATTGCAGTTAGCCGCCACAAGGGCGGGTCAACTGGGACTGGCGAAAACTCACTGAAGGCGGGTGAAATGGGCCGTTTAAAGAGATACAAAAACAAAAAAAGCCCCGACATGCAGGGCTTTGGTGGAGGCAAATTTTTTTGAAAAAAATTTCAAGGTGTTCGGTGAAATTTCACCGAGGCGAGATTAGGCAAATCCAAAATACTTCAATTGCTCGCCCTAAATATCTGGAAATGATGTTTGCATATCTTGCAAGCTCTATTGACGTAGCTGCGTTCCATCCAATATGGCTCTTTTAATCTGCGGAGCAAGCTGATTCAGGCGCAATATCCGTGACATATAGGAGGTGTTGATTTTGCGTTGGCGCGACATGTCAACAATTGATTTGTAGCGTCCCGTATCAAGCAAGTTTTGCCAGTAATAGGCCAAGTTTTGCCAGTAATAGGCTTTGGCTGTCGTGAGAGTCTCATCCAGTTTAGAGGCTTTTTGAGGCGGGGTCTTTTGATAGAATTCGGGGAAAAATGAACATTTTTTACCACCGTATTTCTCGATCCGCATCAGCACCCGTATTGAAATCGTATTGTTCGCCATCATTTTTACGCATTTATCCATGCTTGCTCCTCCAGTTTCTTGGTTGAAATGCCTTGCAATCGCTTGTCTTGCTCATCCAATTCTCGCGCCAAACTCTCCATGCATGCAGCCATGATCCAAATGTCGACCAACCCATAATTCACAACGACTTTTTCAATCATCAGCTCAAAGATGCGCTGCTTTTCAGCTGGATAAAGCTCTTTCCAGATCGGAACGATGTCATTCAAATTGCTATAAACCTCATGCTCCGTAATGGACTCATCCTCTTTTTTTGGCTTCTCGCCATGTTTCCATGATCATCTCCGGCGAGGAAAAAACAGCTTGAAGCTGGTTCAAAATCAAAGATTCCATTTCGTTTGCGCTGACGTTACGAACTTTGCTGTAGTGTTCACAGGTGTAATAGTGATAAAGCCTGCCACCTTTTTTACGGGTATGGTTTGCTACCAATCCACATTCACATTCGCTGCACTTCAAAAGTCCCATCAAAATGGCCTTGGTTTTCTTCCACGTGATTGTGCCTCGTTTGATGGTGTTCTCTTTCACGGGTGGCGCGAACTTTATTCCATGTATCCATATCAATGATAGCTGGATGGCGGCCTTCGTAGATCTGGTCCTTATGTTTGATCTTGCCGATATAGATGGGGCTCTGAAGAATTTTATAGAGAACGCCTTTATCCAGTGCCTTGTCACCGATAACGCGTCCGTTTTAGTCGTACACTACTTACTGAGAACTCCCATGCGCGGCAGCATCTTTGCCATTTCTATGGGGGATTTGGTCATCAAAAACAGATCAAATATTTTACCGATGCCCTCAGCCTCATCTGGTTCAATTACGAGCTTGCGGTTTTTCACCACATAGCTCATAGGCGTAACACCGCCCATTCACATGCCTTTGCGTTTGGATACCGCCAATTTATGGCAGATACGTTCGCCGATAACTTCACGTTCAAACTAGGCAAAATGTTCAGTGTCAATCGGCCCATCGATGTGGTGGTGTTGAATTGCTGGGTAACAAAAACAAAAGACACTTTGTGTTCTTCAAACAGCTCAATCAACTTGGCAAAATCAGCCAAGGAGTGGGATAAGCGGTCAACCTTGTACAACAACGACCGTATCAATCAAGCCACTTTTGATGTCATCCATCAGGCGCTTTAAGTCCGGGCGATCCATATTGCCGCCTGTAAATCCGCCCTCATCATCGTTATCAGGAAGCTGAAACCAGTCTTCATGCTTTTGTGAGGCAATGTAGGATTCACAAGCCTCGCCGTTGGGAATCAAAGCTGCTGAACTCCATATCCAAGCCTTCTTCGGTTGATTTACGCGTATAAATCGCGCAGCGTTTTTTAGTGTAGTTTTGCTCAATGTTTGCTTTCTTGTGCTTTGTTGTTCAATCCGAAGAAAGCAGATCCTGACCAGCTGCTGCCTGTTATGGACAGCACAACTTTGGACAGGCTTTTGTATAGGCAGCCTGCATATTCATAACCTTCTTCTAAAATGGTGACCTGATATTCGATGCCTTTATATATTCAATGCCTTTATATTCCCGCACCAATTTGGTGCTGGGGATAGGCCGCCGATATTGTATCTTGCGCTTCGGCTTGCTACTTGTGCCTGATCCAAGTAGGTCATTGGCCTGCTGCTCGATCCGGTTCTCGATCTGCAGATCAACGCCGTAAGCAAGCTCTTGCAGGCGATAGGCCAACCTGCGGACAATATGGCTCTTATGACCAAACCGAGTAGCTCGTCCTGATACACATCTCGCCACAATGCTTTTAGGTCAGATAACGGCATGTTTTGGAGTGCAGCGACACGCGCCAGAAGTGTTTTATTCATCTGTTTCTCCTTGGTTTTTTGGTTCTTCGTCATGGGCATGAACGCTTGGAAAAACTCTGAAGTCTAATGAATTAGAGGGATGAGTTGCTACTTTCTGACAGTTAAAGCGCATCTTTCAACGCAGGATGCCAAGTACCAGTAAACGAGCCACTTCATTGCAGCGATCTCGTTCATTGATAAGGTTTGGGGAAAGTGAAGACATAAGTGACCTCCTTGAAAATAATTTCGTCGTTCAAGGAGTTACTTACTGAAATGACTTGAAAACTGTCGGTTCAGTCAATGCTGTGCATTGAATCAAAGTAGGCTTGCGAATCAAAATAACCTAATTTACATTAGATCTTTATCTAAATTGAAAGAAAGCTGTGGAGTAGCTGACAAACGCGTAGAATGCGTTTTTACAGGCTGTTGAACGCTTGAGATGTGCCATGGGGATATCCACCCACGGAAGTACAAGAGTTTGCTGTGGAATTGGGTGTGAAAGGACCCAGTGTGTTTGAAGGGCTCAAGAGACTGGAAGATAAAGGCTACATTCGCAGACAGGCGCGAAAAGCGCGATTCATCGAAATCCTTCACGCACAAACGTCATATAAAACCAATCTGACGGCTGTTTTTTTATTGGGGATGGTAGCAGCTTGCCAACCGATTCTTGCCCTTGAAAACTGGATTGGTCAGGTCATGATGCCAAGTAGTGTGCTGCACGGGAAATACTTTGCGCTCAAAGTACAAGGCGACAGTGTGATTGATGCTGACATTTTCAAGGGAGATTACGTTGTTGTGCACCAACAGCCAATTGCTAAAAACAGCGATATTGTTGGGGCTATGGTCAGCGAAGAAGCCACTGTAAAGCGGCTAACTATTGAAGGGGAGCATATTGAACTGCACCCTGAAAATCAGAAACTAAAACCCATCATCATAGGACAACAAGATGAACTTAAAATAATTGGGAAGGACTTACAAGTCTGCTCGGGCACGTCTGCTCGGGTGTTGACACTGAATCCCCCCCCTGTAACGACGAAACAGAAGATTGGCGATGTCGAGATATAATCCAAAGGTATTCACAAATATAGACAGCTTAGGCGAATTGGACGCTGGGCTTCTTATTCAACTATTTAAAAAGTTTCCAAATTTTTTTAAGGCGCATGACATTAGTCTTGAAAATGGAGTGCTGAATTTTGAAGAGGTCACAAAAGCATTTATCTGCCCCAATGATAGTGTGCAGGATTCTGATGAAACCAATGAGTTAATGGAAGCACTGCAGCTGATAACAGAAATGTCTAGTCAGGATGCAATGGACTCTCTTTTACTGGCGGCTAAAAATCAAAATATTACGATTAATTATCAGCCAAACAGTTCTCCTGCGGATATTGCGCTTTATTGTTTTTTAAACCAAGAAAACCTTTTTCACACAGAGTATGCAAAGGCTTTAGTTAAAAATTACAGAGGTTTTAGCTTCTTCTGGGGAGATCAAGGACAAAAGCGAGATTTTCCAGTCGTATCTGAAGATATCATCACAGCACTACAGTCTGAACTCGATGAGTGGTTTGCCAGCAATAACCGCCTCAGAAATTGTCGGGTTTATATGTTTCCACAAGGTCATCGGGTTAGTATCGTGATCAAGTATGGAAAGCCTCTAAAGCGAGAGCTGAAGATGAAAGATGGCGAAACGCAGAGCATTTTTTATAATCCACAATGCCATGATCTGCTGATTTATAATTGTAACACTGACGACATCAGTGTGAGGACTGATGGGAAAAAAGGTCAGCTGCCAGAATATCTGCGCTGTATCGGGAAGCACATATTTGGCAATGAATCTTATTTTGCAGAAAAGAAAGTCTTTTCACTCGATAAATTGCGTGAAATCCAAACCAGCGCTCATAACTTTGCTTCTGTAGATGGCATAGAAGACGTCAGGCTCGTGGAATTACAATATGATTGGGGCGGTGAAATTGAGATTAGAAAATCTGGAAATCTTTTGGGTACATTAATAAGGAAAAATGGACTTGAGAGTACAAGCAAGGCAAATATCATTTACGCTAAGTTTAGTGTCTGTTTTGAAGGTAATAATACGCCGCGTAAGGTTGGTATTCGTTCCGGAAACCAAGCAACATTTGGTAGAGACGAAGACAGCTTGATTATTGAAGACTGGATCAATGATCAGCAATTAATTATTCCAAAAAATCCGAAAAAAGAGGCATCACAATATGTGGAAAAAGCTAGCGAATCTGCCTCGGCATGAACATAACTATGCATTTTTAGTCAGGCATTTTGGTGAAACGGATATAATTACATCGCTGTTTGATCGCACAACAGTTCTTGATGATAACCTTCATTGTGAAAGTGGGTATTGTTGCGGTAGGCGTATTTGTAAAATGCCTAACGGAAAATTGCTGGCCGTGTGCAATGATGATTCATCGAATTGTCCAGAATTAGAAATCTCAGATAACGACAGACGGATATTTTCTCTAAACTTGAAGAAAATAGCAAGTCTGATTGCTAATCTCACAAAAAACATATCTATTTTCAAACAAGATGTGCAAACTATTGAGGGCTCCTCAAGTTGTATAAGAGTTGGCTACTATATTCCTCGGGGCACCATTCGTTATCCAGTTTTCTTTGGAATCGACATTTACGATGGAGATCTGGAAAGCATAATCAACCATGTGATTGGACTTGACGAATCAGCCATTTTGCTTCTGCCGTCCATTGATAACATCGGACAAGCTAGAATTAATTCTATTCGTGCCAAAGGCTCAGATTTGATTGGATTACAAAATTTGCAAGGCGAGAATTGCTTGCTAGACGCTGAAAAAACTTTGCAGAGCTTTAACTCATTTTTTGCAAATATCAAAGACCCTGATCCTAAAATAGAATGTAAGAAATTTTCTAGCCCATCAAGTGCTTCATGGGATAAATTTATCTTTGAGTGGCAAGAAGAACAGCTTCTAAATGATGAGCGTACACAAAAGGCCCATAAGAGAGAGGTAATCATAGTCACCTGTGGTAATGAAACCCAACGCTATGAGCCAGCAGACCTTCATATGCTGAATAAGAAAACTAACGAGCCAAATTTACAGTGGGTATTGCTTACAATCTTTATTAAAAAACAAGGCATTATAGGATGGAACGATCAGGTTGCCGTCAATAATATCAATATCAAAAATCTCAAAACACAAAAGAAGGAACTGATTAGGAAACTTAAAAAAGCCTTCCGGCAGAGCGAGGATCCTATACCTTTCGTTAAGAAGAAAGGTTATACGTGCCGTTTTACCTGCAGAGCTCCAGAAAACACGTTGTAAATGCTAGGCATAGACTGGTGCAAACTGGTCAATTGCCAACCCCTTGATTTCCCATGACTAAAAGTTGATTTCCCATAACTAAAAGCTCCCTACTTCGCTTTAAAGGGGCATATATAGGAGAAAAATTAGAGAAAAATGGGGGGGAGCTTTATAGAGGGTAAGTCAATTGCAAATGGCAAAAAAGCCCGCAAATGTTGGGCTTTTGAGGTTATGCCATTTCGAGCATAGACAAGTTCATTTTGTGTCAATTTCATTTTGTGTCAATGGCGGAGAGGAAGAGATTCGAACTCTCGAGAGCCTTTTGAGCCCTACTCCCTTAGCAGGGGAGCGCCTTCGACCACTCGGCCACCTCTCCAACAGAGAGGCATAAATGGTATCAACAGAAAGTTCAAGACATTTTCGATTTTTTTCCCAAATATCTGAATTTTTTTTCCTATTGAGCCCATAGGGATAAAAAATTAACAAAACAAAAATTGTGACTTTTTTACCACATTATCTCGAATAGTACATGTATACATTACAAAAAGGTAATTTCATATTTGAAACTCTAAAAAGATTAGTATAGCTAAGATAATAAGTGCCGCGTATTTTACTTATGTCTTTGCCCTTAATGCGTTAGGTAAATAATACTCTTTACAAGAAGATTAAACGGACCTCGGAGATCCCATATGAACATTAAATCCCTCTTTTTAAGCTCTACAGCAGCTTTTTTAGCAATTTCTGGAGCACATGCTGCTTCAACAGTTATCGCCGAACCCGAACCTGTAGAATATGTTCGCGTTTGTGATGCCTACGGAAAAGGATATTTTTATATCCCTGGAACAGAAACCTGCATGCGTTTATCAGGAAATGTTCGTACTGATTTTATAGGCGGTGATAATATCGATGCAACAACCGAAACTGAACTAAGAGACAAAAGAAAAACCTATGGCGCAGCATCACGGCTCACCCTTGTTTTTCAAGCAGCTTCTGAAACAGAAATGGGAACACTTCGTTCATATGCAAGAATTTTCTCAAGCTGGGGTGATGGTAGAGACAACGCTGCTGCAAGGCTTGCAGCCGCTTACATTGAACTTGGTGGTTTTCGCGTAGGTCTTGATGACACAATTTTCAACAGCTGGACTGGTGATTATGGAGATGTTCTCAATGATGACAGCATAGCGCCTGCGGGTACAACACGCACCAATTTTATTTCCTACACCTTTAGTGGTGACTCTGGTTTTTCTGCTATTATCGGCGCTGAATTAGGCAATAATGCAGATGCTCTTCCTGGAATAAGCGGATACTATATTGATAAAGATGATAAGCTTGTTCCTATCATGAAGGATACTCTTCCAAGTAAAGCAATTAAAAATTACACACCCAATGTGGTTTTGGGTATAAAGTTTATGCAAAAATGGGGTGGTTTTTCAGCGGTTGCAGCATATGATACTTACTACAAAAAGTGGGCTGGAAAAGTACGTGCAGATTTCAATATCAACGATCGTTTCAATCTATGGGTAATGGCTGGTTATAAAAATGGCCTTGATTACTACACAGTGAATGAAAATGATGAGTTATCACGACAAAGCACAACGATCTATGCAAACTGGGGTGGTAAATGGGCTGCTTGGGCAGGTGCCACTTACAAGCTTACGCCAAAAGCAAATTTGAATGCACAAGTTTCTTATAGTGCTGTAAAAACCTTTGCAACTTCTGTAAATATTGCATACACATTGGTTCCAGGATTTGTGATTACACCTGAATTAACCTATGTTAATTGGAATGATGATCGCATTGTGAAGGATCAAAATAATAATGAAAAGCATTTATTCAATAAAAAAAGTGCTCTTCAAGGTATGATCCGTTTACAGCGTTCATTCTAATCCTATTTAAGCTACAACTTTTGAAACCTAGCAACTTATGTTGCTAGGTTTTATTTTTAAAATGAAACATCATGAGCATCTTTCTTGATCCTTATTTTCTTGTCTTTTTGAAAAAAAATTACTGACTTTCACCAAAACATTCTCAGAAAATTAACCTGATGTGCTTGATAAGAACACTGCATACCTGGTGCTTACACATCAATTCAAACAATCTCTTGCTTGCCCTTTAAAGTGTAAGCAAACCCCTTCGCTTTATTACCAAATTAATCTTTCTTGGTAATTTATACCTAACCTTTGTTAATTGAGGTCATGATCTTCTCAGATAAATTCTGCACTGAACAAATAAAATATTGAAAAAACAAAACATCATTGTGTTTTTGATATGCATGAATGTGTCTTCTATTAACATCCTAAAACACAATACTTTACAACACTGCCTCGCATTAAAAAACTTAATTATCAAGAAACATGTTGTCAAAATGATGCAAATATCCCCTAAAGCAGTAAAAGAGAAAATAGATATATATTCAAAAAATGAATTAACCTCTTCCCCATCTAAAGAATAGAGACTCCTATCAGTAGCAATCTATAAACGACCCTATTTTTCTTGAATCTGCATCACATTGATTTATAATGACAATTTGTTGTTTTACATGCTGAATGAGAGTCCAGAATAGCGTAAGATTCCCCATTTCAGAGCTATTCCATGTTTCAATCAACCAAAACCATTCACTTGTACACGACAAGCGGAAAGAGCCGTATGAATAAAAACGCGTAAAGAAAACCCTTTTATGAATCGTTTTAACTTCCAAGGGCTGTAGTAATATTGAGATCTGGCAAAGTGTACAATGGTGTTCGGCACTTTTATTAAGCATAAAAATGAGGATACACTTCATAGAGGATTTTAGATTATATTCTTTATGAACGTCGCTGTAAAATATGTGTTGTGATACACACTAAAAGACATTTCTTTAAAACAAGCATGTAAATATATAATACAAGTCCATTTTGATTAAATCGTTTTATCTTGCGTAAGGAACATGCCATTATACACGCAACATCTTGACTTTACTTGTTTTTAAAAGGAAGCAAAATATAAGACAACAAAACAGTAAAATTTAATCTCTGCAAATCATAAAACATTCTATAGCGTTATTTTTTCATAAAACGCCTTATACCGTACATGAGATTTTTTACACGATTCATGCCCTTTTTACATAAAGCACATTGGCAAAAAGCAGCCTCTCTTGATAATAAAAAGGCTTACACGTCATCATAACCATATTTTCAATTAAAACACGTTGAATTCACGAAAAATATTTATCAACCAATGCATAAAGAATTGCTGCTGTTTCAACATCTAGAATTCCATCATAATTTTCTTGACGAAAATGAAGTTGGAATGCTCGGATCAAATCTTTGTATCCTGTTTGGGTACACGCAGCAGAAATGTCATATCCATAACATTTTAGCTTCGCCAAAACATCTTCCTTGGGGGGAAAATTCTTAGAGAATTGCTCTTGATAATGACTTTTTAGTTCATCATCATACCATGCTCCTATACCTGCCCTATAAAGTTCTCTCCATGGGAAAGCTGCTCCTGGATCACTTTTTCTTCCAATAGCAATATCACTGTGTCCCACAACATCAGTTGGCATAATATCGGGATACCGTTGAAGAATATTCAATGCAAGTTCCTTAACGGCATCAATTTGTATTGGATTATAAGGAGGAAATATCCCCCCCTCATCATGATAAGCCATAAAATCAACTGTCTCTTCTGGAGACTCAGAATGACCAGTCGCTAAATTAACGATTTCAATCCCGATAGATGCATCATTGAGATGACTATGCCCAGCCCATGAACTCACACCCGCATGCCATGCACGCTCATTTTCATCAACCAGATTAAAAATACGCATGTCCTTAAAGCCTGCCTCACGATATGTCTGCTCTGAAGGATCAGGAACAAGATAATGTGCACTAACCTTTTCTCCTGTAAGCGCCATAATCGAGGCTTTAAAATCAAGAGCCGTATAATGCATGACAAGAAAACGAACGCGACGATTAAAACTCTTGACAGAACGATAACTGTTGTAATCAATCTGATACATAAAAGCCCTTTCTTTTTTGCTTAAAAAGACCACCGCGCATCACAACAGATAGGACACGAACTTTAAAAAATGCAATGAACTTGCCATCTAGATACTAAGAATTACGCCTAAAATTTGTTCATCAAAAACATTGACACTCTTATCAACAATTAAGACACATTTTTATTTCTCTCCCACACACGCGTAAAATATTTTTAACCACATTCACAAACACACCGCATTAAATATTTTCCCAAACAAATTCCTAAAAATCACCAATCGAAAGGAAAACAAAAGCGTAAAATGATCACTCCTTAAACTTTCACGTCTTACAGAAAAAATAGTTCTTCCTGTTATCAAATTGAAAAATACCGCCCCTCGGAAGCGAATACCCAACGGATCGTGCAATCACACAAAAAATTAAAGGAAAAATTTTATGTACTCTTTACAATAATTTATTATCAGATAACTGAATGGCATATATTCGCAATAAACTAGATATGTTTTTCAATAAAATTTGCAAAGCCTTCCTGTAAATGACACGACTTCTTGTCTTTTCACAACATTGCTTTTTGATTTACAAAGAATCTCAATTATTTACAATGCTTGAGGCATATGACGTCTCTCAATTCCTTGTCATCAACTCTATGAAATATAACATATTGATTTATAATAATAATTAATCATTATAAATATTGAATGTAGCGAGCCTAATATCGTAAAATTTTTCTTAATCTTGAATAAAGCAAAGTCATTTAATTACACATCAAAAGAAAGTTTAAGCTATAGATAAAAACCACTTAAGAAAAGGATCAAAATACTTCTTATATAGAATGTTCAATAATTGGAGCAATATTTTTACGTCTTCATAGAGGTTCATTTGCTTTTCTCAGTTTGCAAAACTCTTTTTAAAACCAACCAAGCTGCATATTCTTGTAAGACAGCACCTAAAAGTGGTCGCGTATAGGGAAAAGTTACACGATCATCACCATAACCTTTCATCCGTATAGTCATCGTGGCATGTCCAAGGCTTTCTTCTTGATTTTCTAATGTCTCCAACGAAGGCTCTAGGCTCACTTCAACCTCAAGCTTTGGAATATTTTTTGTACTTTTTTCTATAGGCTGAAAATATTTTAAAAGCCGTGGATCATTGGAAAACCAATGAACTTCTGCATATATCGCTAATTGTTTAGAAGCAGTAGTAACTTCTGCACCAACCAAATAGGGGTGAAAATGATTTTCAAATTCTTCCACGAAATGTTGTTCCAAGGGCGCTTCTGATTGACCAACAAGCTGTACAAGAACATAAGGGCTTTTCCATAAAAAATGCCGTTCAAATGGCTCATTTTCAAAATGATCATCAACCCACTGCGCAATGGTACTTTCATCAATTCCAATCAAAGTCCATGCATACTCCGCACGCGATACAAAAGAATATTTCTTCTCATTATGTTCTAAATAATTCTCTAAAAGCGCAAGAGCCTGTGATGGCGGACCAGGCAAAACAACAAGCGTACTTCTATCACAAGAAAGATAAAACCCCGGTGCTGTACCTGTAGGATTATCAAGCACCTTTGCTGTTTCTGGAAACAATGCTTGACGCGCATTACTCTTATCCACCAAAATCCCTAATCGTTGTAATTGACCTTTTATTGTTTGCCAAACATCTTCATGATGTACCAAAGGCTGCTTTACAGCTTGAGAAACCGCATCCCGTGTTATGTCATCTGATGTTGGTCCCAATCCCCCGCTGATAATGACAAGATCTTCTTGTCCAAGACAAGAAACAACAGTCTCACTGATTTGCTGTAATTGATCAGCACAGACAAAATGACGTGTGATTTGAATATTTCTCTTGTTTAAGCTTTGGCTTAAATCTTGTAAATTCGTATTCAAATATTGTCCTGAAAGGAGTTCATCACCAACGGTAATAATCGCCGCTCGACACACAGAGACAGAATTCACAAGAGAATTGCGAACAACTTCAGCCATTTGACGCGTAGAGGCGCCCCCTCCAAGATCATAAGGTACAGTTTTTCCAGCACGAATAACCTGATCAACACTCTCAGATAATTGTTTTGCTGCATCTTTAAAGCCTAAATGCTCTAAGAGTAAAGCCGTGGTATAAAGTATGGCAGAAGGATTTGCTTTATTTTGTCCAGCAATACGTGGTGCGCTTCCATAAACAGGTTCAAAATAAGCCATTTTACTTCCCACATTTGCTTGAGATGCAAGTCCCAATCCCCCCATTATCCCAGAGCCAAGGTCAGAGAGAATATTGCCAAACATATTTTCAGCAACAATCACACCAAACTGCTCTGGCTTTGTTGCAATCCACAAAGCAACCGTGTCAACATGATGAATATCTGCTTCAATTTCCGGATAGTTTTGCGCAATCTTCTCAAAAATTTCTCGAGAAAATTGTCCACTTTCTCTCATAACATTGGGCTTATCAGCGAAAGTAACGCGCCTAAAGCCATATTTGCTTGCATAAGAAAAAGCGTATTCAAATAACCGCTCTAAACCAAAGCGTGTCTGCAAACGAACTGTCCACGCAGCTTCCTCAAGCCCATATTTTGTTAAATTTGGATGTTTTAGCCAAACGGCTGTTTCAGGAGAAATACCCCGAAAATCCAATCCAGCATAAAGGCCTTCACTATTTTCTCTGATAACACAAAAATGAAAAGGTTTTCTCGGACCAAAGATGTATCTTACAGGGCGTATATTCGCAAACAACCCTAATTTTTGGCGAAGCTGAAGTACGGGAGAGACATAAGAAAGTCCTTTCTCCCTTAAATGCGGTGCAAGTTCTTTTAAAGCCTCTTCTTTTCCTTTGCTGGTCACAGCCCCAAGTAAAACAGCATCACTTTCAGCAATTTTCTGCCATGTCTCTTTTGGAATAGGATCTCCTTCCTGTTTCCAACATTCAAAACCAATATCGCCATAAGTTAATTCAATCGGCAATTGGAATTGCTCTAAGACCATCAGCGCAGCATCACAAACCTCTGGTCCTATCCCATCACCAGGTAACACAAGAACTTTCTTTTTCATAATCCCTCCATCCACTCATCAATGACTGCATTCGTCATAGTAGGATTATCCTCCCACAAACGCGTAGCAGCTCCAGAGATAATCTTATATTCATGGTTCAGATTATGACTTTTCGTCTGATTATCTAGCGTTGCAAGTTGTGACTTTTCCCCTACCAAAGATAAAAATTTTCCAGTGTATTTGATAATCTCATCTCTAGCATCCATTTTTAATAAGAGTTTAAACCCTCTTGTCATACGTTCTATTGCCACGCTTTTTTGTTCATCAGGAACCTCCAATAAAACTCTTTTTTTCAGAATATCAGAGGGCTGCATAAAACCATTGAGTATTTCCAAAGCCCCAGACAAATCATTATTTTCTAAGTAAACAAGAATATCTCCAAGGCGCCGTTTCAAAACCTTATCAGGATAGCCAGGTGCATTCACAGCAAGCACAGCTTGAACATTGGGAAGCCGTGCTGCCAATATTTGTACCAATGTTCCAGCCATCGAAAATCCCACAAGCACTGCGGGTTCTTTAAAATAGCTTTTAAGTTTTTCTGCCATAAAAGATAAAATATCTACAGCAGAATGATTGAGAACATAAGAACTCTTAGGAAAAAGAGAAAGGGTATCCAGCAGAGTGACTGGAAATCCTTTTGATAAGCATCGCTTTGTCAATGGAGAACAAAAAACACCACCATCCCAAATTGGCATTACAGGAGAAAGAATAATAATAGGAAGGCTCATTGATCAATTCCTCCCCTTATTTAAAACATGCATTAGAGCCAAAACTTTTCCCATCCAATATAATGAAAATATGTTGAAACTCTAGGCTCATACTCTCCCCCCATCATAATCGATTTGTTAAACTCACACTAAGCTTGTAACAAATTTTAAATCCACTCAATCCAACAACTTAATAAAAAAATTCATCTAATGTACAGGTACCCCATTCGTAAAAAACATCAAAAACATTTCCGCATAATGCTTTCTTTTTATCATTTCACTCAGTTTATTTCTGAAGTCATAAAATGACGCGCTTTGCAAATATAAATGATAAAACCAATCGCGCAACACACAGCTAACAAAGTTGCCATAGCCCGTGGGCTATGGCCAGATATCTTTCCGATAACCGCTGCACTTAGTGCCGCACTTCCTAATTGCAAAGATCCCATAACACCAGAAGCCGCTCCAGCAGCTTTCGGATGCGATGAAATAGCCAACGCCGTTCCTAAAGGCAATAAAAAACCATTACCAAAAGTCAGAACAGCAATAGCCATAAAACTTGTCACAAGGGGCCATGGGCTTAGATACATTTGCACAGCAAACAGCACACCACCTATCACAAAAATAATGTACCCTCTCCCCACAGTCTTTTCCATAGACTCGCGTTCAAAAAACCATCGCGCCAAAAGATTTCCCAAAATATAGGGCAATGAGACACCAATATAGCTATAACTAATGTGTATCGGTGATAACCCCAAAGTCGTGAGTAAAAAAGGCGACTCCACAATATAAGCAAAATAGGCAGCGTAAGAAAAACACGGAATAAGTGCATAAAAAATAAATTGTTTATTTCTGAGGACACCTAAATATGCCTTCATAAATCCTACCGGAGAAAAATGCTGCCGCTTCTGAGGAGGTAGAGTTTCGGTTAGCACAAAACAACACAGCAAAATGGTCAAAAATATAAAAAAGCTTAAAAAGATAAAAGTTGACTGCCAATGAAAAGCTTGTATCAAAAGTCCACCAATGAAAGGTGCAAGTGCTGGTGACATTCCAATAAAAGGGAAAACAATCAAATAAAGTTTTCCAGCCGCTTTTTTATCCAATAAATCATTGATAATTGCACGACTTAAGACAAGTCCCGCACAAGCACCAAGACCTTGCAAAAAACGTAACACAAGAAAAGCGTGAATATGAACCGTATAAATCACACCAAGTGTCGTAAACAACCACAAGAATAAGCCCAATAGAAGTGTTTTTTTACGCCCAAAATTATCACTCAGCGGCCCATAAATGAGTTGTCCAAGTGCTAA
Source organism: Bartonella sp. CM120XJJH (assembly GCF_042194715.1). Taxonomy (NCBI): domain Bacteria; kingdom Pseudomonadati; phylum Pseudomonadota; class Alphaproteobacteria; order Hyphomicrobiales; family Bartonellaceae; genus Bartonella; species Bartonella sp. CM120XJJH. The sequence goes on from NZ_JBHINE010000025.1 coordinate 19,175, forward strand.
TGCCAACAAAAAAACTGCCACAGCACTCTGAATTTGAGATTGTGTCACTTGATAATATTGACGCATCTCTCCCAGTGCTGGTAAAAAAATATCGGTAGAAATCAAACCTCCTGTTGATAAACACACGATAAGTACAATGAATAGCAAGTTATATTTATGAATCATAAAGAAAATCACACTTTTTAGGTAATTATTAAATAGTATTTAGTTAAATATAAAAAAATATAATTATATTTTATGCTTATATATGCAAATAATAGTTATTAAAAGTTTTATTATTTTACTTTATAAAAATATTACTTTTCTTATAGACAGCATTTTGTTTTACAAATTTTATGAGCTAAAAAGTTAGCCCTAAATAAGCTCTCCTGTACAAACACTTTGCTATAACACATATCAGCCTTTTTCATAGATATCATAGGTAAAATACACTGATATTACATACCCTCCCCGCGACAACAATGGTATTTTTATACAATATCAAGTAAAATGAATCTACAAAATTCAAGGAAGAAAAACGGTCTATTAACAGCCCTACTCCAAAATTGCGACCATACAAAGCCCACTTCTAACACAACAATGAGCTATGAAGAAGACCCTCTTAACACAAATCAATTGTGTAAAAAATCTTGATCTATTCTCTATACCATAAAATATAATGCCTTCTCTGCAAGCCAACTCACAACTAAATATATCTTACTCATTTCATAAAGCTCTTCATCTAAAATAAATATCAAAAAAATTACCGTGTAACATATTAACAACTATGATGTCATAACACTTCAACAAGCTTTTTCTTTAACTTAATCCATGATCTCTTATAACATTCTGCATTGAACATTATTGATAGTTATTTTTATCTTCAAATGCGCCTTCTAATCTCATTTTATAAATATTCTTCCCATAAGAACAGTAACACTTTTATAAAAATAAGCAGATATACCTCTTACTTTATAAGCTAGAATCCAATAAACGATAGTATTCAATTTTTTTAAATTATTCTCTTACATGAGAGATTCGATGATAATAGTATACGGATAGCCTGCCTTTTTCAGGTATAAGTAAGATATTTTGGATTGTATAACCCCATTTTACTTCTCATAACAAACATTTGTTTAAAGTATTTTCCTATCCCTTTTTGGCGGCTCTTTATCCCTTTTGGAACATAATTGGCAAAAAGACATTGTATCTCCAGCATATTCAAGGAGATAAAACATG
>NZ_JBHINE010000026.1:0-19945 GCF_042194715.1 Bartonella sp. CM120XJJH
TAGCAGACTTCAAAGAAACATTAGAAACATTGTGCGAAGCGTGCTTTATAGAGAAATGTTAGAAAATCCTATTCCCTAACTTTTATCCACGTATCCCGTACTTTAAAAAAGATATATAAATACAGTAACTTATTAGACAAATAAGTAGTGTTGTGATGCTGAAACAGAGTAAAGAAACTTCATTTGTTCTTTTTGATTGATACAAATTTTGTCTATAAATTTTATAAGATGAATAAGGCATCATTTGAAGAAAGTTTTTGATAAGTCAATCGCTATAAGAAAACTGTGTTTTTGAGTGATGAAATTTTCGAATATTGTAAGTTTTCTTTCTACAGCTCTTTATCCATATTGATTGTATTATTATTTTTGGATACGGTGTATTGTTTAATAATCTGAGTTGATGAAGCTGCTCCTTTGAATTATCTACAGAGGTCATATATTGGGGAGGCATGTCTGTTGAGGGAGATGAGTTAGATAAAATCTGAAGGATATTTACTAAAATAGTGAAGGCGGTTTTAATTTTTTCATGAGGGATAATTGAGGCATTTTATAGTAATGCTGAGGAAAAGTGGACTCTCAAAGAATTCCTGTTGTCAAGGAAGTTTGTTCTGTTATCAGTGTGGTTTGATAGGCTTAGAGTTGTAGATTTATGCTTTGTATCTTTGCTTGTACAATGAAGGTTTATGAGCAAAGTTCTCCTTTCAATGAGCAATTATTTTTCTACTTACTTAGTTTATTCAAAAGATTATCTTTTATAAAAGAAGAAATAAGTTTTTAGTATCTTAATGCTTCATTGAAGTGAACTCATCACATTGAAAAATATCTATACAAAAAATTGGAGATAAAACATCAGGTGCGTTTTATTGCTCTAAGGAGGGCTTGAACACTTTTGTTTTTTCGAGTGAAAAAACAGATAGTTATTATGGGAACATTCAAAGGGGGGATAAGTTGAAGTTAGGAGTGACGGATGGGATCATTATTGATTGACGTTAATAACGTCTCAAAAATATATCGCAACATTGACAGAGGAATTGGTTTTAAAAACAAGGTGGTTTCTCTTTTCAAGCCGGTTTATACAAATCATCATGTGTTAAAAGATATGAGCTTCACCCTCTGTTCAGGGCAATCATTAGCAATTCTTGGTTCTAACGGAGCGGGTAAATCGACACTGATTAAAATACTTTCTGGTATACAACATGCTGATGAGGGATGTATTAAAGTCCTTGGTGTTGATCCTTATAAAGCAAAGAAAGATCTATTCAAGTCTTTGGGTGTGGTCTTTGGTCACAAGAATTGTTTGTGGTGGGATTTACCCTTACGCTACAGTCTGGATATAGTTCAACCATTATATGGTCTTGAACGCGCTTCTTTTACCCGTGATCTTAAAGAGATTATAGAGTTGCTGGGTCTTGAGCATATTATGGATAAGCCAGTGCGGATGCTCAGTCTGGGTGAGAGAGTGAAAAGTGAATTGGCATTTAATCTCTCCTTTAGACCTAAACTGTTGTTCCTCGATGAGCCAAGTATTGGTCTTGATATTACATCTAAGCATGAAATCAGGGAGCTTCTTAAAAAACTGAAAAAGGAGCGCGGCACTGGGTATGTCATCACGAGTCATGATATGGGAGATATTGATGGATACGTCGATGATATTATTCTCTTGCATAAGGGAAAAAAACAGTTTCATGGCCATCTTCAGGCGCTTAAAAATGTCATTCCTTCTTTGGTGAGAATAACACTTTTTTGTGAACACTTGGCTGCACCTTCAACTGTTGTAGAAAAAATTGATGAGATTGCGTTGCAATTATCTACTCCTTTAAAGGATAAGCACTTTAACGCTAAAGAATGTTCGCTGGAAATTTCGCTGCCTCGTGAGGATTTTGCGCGTTTTGTACGCGAAATTACAACCGAACTGAACTGTACGTTCTCTGTATCCACTCCCTCGCTTGAAGAGATGCTCCGTGTTAAATTTAAAGAATTTACCTAACCACTGCTTTGGCATGTTTCTTTTTGCCAAGAATGGATTACTCACTGTTCTAAGTGATAGAGCAATGTTTTTTACCGACATTATCATTGGAACACTTTCGCCATTTGTTATTCAACTTCTATTATGGAATGCACTTTTCTCTGATATGGGCAACACCATAAATGGCTTTAGCTTTCATGATATGATGTATTATTATGCTTTTGCTTTAGTCTTGGGACGCTTAAATAATGGTTATAATGTGATTAAGTTTTTCTCTCATCATGTTAAAGAAGGTCAATTAGAAGTATATCTTACAAAGCCCTTCAGTTATATGACACAAATGCTTTTTACTTTTTTAGGGGAGAGTGTATTATATAGCGTTCCGTTAATGGCTCTTTTTGTTGTTAAACTTGTCTCATCCTATGAAAATATTCTGGGATTGGTCATCGCTTTTCTATTCTTTTTTCTCATTGTTATTCTATCACAATTGCTTTGTTTTTTACTCTCTTTTGGAATTGCCTTATTAAGCTTTTGGGTGATTGAGTACAATATATTACTCTCTTTCAGTATTCTCAGTTCAGCGCTTCTTGGAGGTGTTCTTTTACCACCATCTTTTTGGCCGGTGTGGCTTATTGGGCTCATGCAATCTAATCCTTATCGTTTCATGATATCAGCTCCTGCCGAGTTTTTTGCGACGCAAAATTTAGCGTTGTTTCAGCAGTTTATTTTCGGAAGTTTTACTTATATTTTGTGTCTTTTATTCTTAATTTATATTGCTTGGAATAAAGGAATGAAAGCATATAATGGAGCGGGTGGTTGAGATGAAAATAATTCTTCATTTTATCAGCCTGAATATCCGCCGACAGATTGTTTACGGTAAGAATTTGGCTGGGGAGTTTATTCTTTCTCTATGCTATTATTTTATTCAATTCATATTTATTGATAGAATATCCTCTTTTTCAGGAAAGATCGGTAACTATAGCAGAGATGAAATTCATTTTATCTTTGTTGTCTTTGTTTTACTTGGAATATTTTTACTAATTCTATTGAAACATTTTTTGAAAAAGTAGCGGATGGTAAAATTGAGCCATACTTTATAAAGCCTGTTTCAATCTGGTTGTTGATGTTGTTTGGTTGGTGTAAACCACTTAATCTGATCAAGCTCTTTGTTCTTTATGTTAGTGCCTATTTGTTTATATCATTACCGAATATATCCGATCTTAAGCTAGGATGGATCTCTTTTATTGTTGCGATATTTTGTGTTTTTATCGTCAATATTTGTTTTTTCATGATGTTTAATTTTGTAACATTTATTATTAGCCGTAAGATGCCTGTCGAATATTTTCATGAAATGATTTTTGAGCTGTCATTTGTACCAATAGGCATTTATCCTTTAAGCATCGTAAAATGGCTTATGTTTATGCTTCCCATGGCTTTTTCTGCTTCTTTGCCCGTTTCACTGTTATTTGGTAAAGGTGAATGGAATATTGGATATCTTCTGTTGAGCGCTTTTCTTTTTATTGCCATGACTTTCATAAGTTATAAGAAAACAATTCGTAAATTTAATGGATTAGGGGGATAATATAAAAGTCAGAAAGTTATCTTCGTGGAAGATAATGAACTTTATTAAAGTTATTCCGCGTTTTTGTAGAAACGAATGGCTGTGCAATCGTTGAAATGTGTAATGTCTTTATGGCATTAGATTTGGCGCGTTCACCAAAATTATTCCTTAGCTTACTTAACTTAGCTTTTTCAATCAAAGAGCTAAGTTGGGGTTTACGCTATTTTTTTTGCTGGGGCAGCTATTTCTTCTCAATCTATAATAATGCAAAATAATTTTATCAGAATATTTCAATAATATATATTTTTGTTTTCTGTAAAATTTAAAAATAGCTATATTGCTATATTGTAAAAAATAAAAAAACACTACGTGTAACTAAAAAACAACACTATGATATTTTTGTAATATAATATCTAATAGTATTTATGATAATAAAGCTTAAAATTATAATAAAAACAATAAAATAACTTTATTTTAGTATATTTTCACCTTTAAATTATGTAGTATAAAAACACAAATAAAACAATTGACAAGCTTAAAATAAACATGTAACGGATATATTGTAAATGTAATATAATATAAAAACAATAATTAAAATAAAATTATTAATTATATTTTGTATTATATTTTTTATGAATAGAAGATAAATATAATTTATCGATAGATGATGTAATGTTTTCTATTTAGAGGGGGCGGTAAAGAAAATTTATTTTATTAAACATTGTAATAGGTGGTTATGACGAAAATATTTAAGCATTGTATAGTATGTGTGGTTGCAGTAGCTATTTTCTTTTCACAGATTTTAGGAGCCAATGCGAATTCTTTAAATGGCAGATTTCAAAATGCTGGTTTCATTTCTGTAATGACACAAGAAAATAGAGTTATTAAAGCTGTTGATATGATTATTAGCCAATTTGGAGAACAAGGGGCTGAGAAAAATGTCCACAAGGTCGCGGGTTTAATGGGGATGGAGGCAGCGATTTTTGGTTTAATCGCATATCTTGTATATTTCTTTACGAGAAAGCCACCGAGTCCTAGCAGGGCGACAGGTGGAAGAACATTCGACGCTTTTGCTCATAGTGCATGGGCTTTGAATTAAAAGATATTGTACTTGATGAACTTTGAATTATTTTATTGTTGAATATTTCATATAAATAAACCGTGATATTTAATCACGGTTCATTTATATTTTACTTTGAATGATATTGATAAGTTTATCCTTAATATATTGTGTGGGAGATGGCAATATATGGCACATTAAATTTAACTAATCAGCTATTTTAAAGGTTACTTAAATTTTTCCCTCTTCAAAATACACATTTGAGCTAAGTTTGTGGTTGATATTTTTTTATGATGCGAATGCGTTAATTGAGATATCCATAAACTTTGTATATCAACTCAAAAAATACAGGGGATGACAATCTTACGACTATTTGTGGGTTTCATTTTTATGAAATGAAAAAGCATAGTGATGAGTATTACAAATATTTGCGTAAAAGCTTTTATTGGAAGCTTTTAGTCTCTTTGTGGTTTACAATTCATTTTATCATTTTATCTTAAGCAAAGAGAATGTGGATTCATTTCTATTTCTCTATTTTATCTGAGAAGGGTGGAGTTATACAAATGTCAAAAAAAGTCATGATCGTGGAAGATAATGAGCTTAATATGAAGTTATTCCGTGATCTTGTAGAAGCGAGTGGTTATGAAACCGTTGAAACGCGTAATGGTCTTATGGCATTAGATTTGGCGCGTTCATCAATGCCATCTCTTATCCTTGTGGATATCCAGTTGCCGGAGGTCTCTGGAATAGATGTTATTAAACAATTAAAAGAAGATGAAGAACTTCGATCAATCCCCGTTGTTGCTGTAACAGCTTTTGCTATGAAAGGCGATGAGGAGCGAATTCGTGCAAGTGGATGTGAAGAATATATGTCAAAACCTATTTCTGTCCCGCATTTTATCACAATGGTAAAGCATTTCTTGGACTGAAGCTTGTTAAGTAATGATAGAAAAAGACATTGAAAAGCTTATAAGATTACTAAAGTTATCGTGCAAATATTTTTGTGCTTTAGCACGTGGATACGTCTATTAGAAAAATACAAGTTTTTAAAAATTGAGACTGAAGTTTTGAATTTTTTGATTTATTTTTTTAGTTTTTGTTTAAGGAGAATCGGTTGTTTTGCATTCTTGTTTTTTCTAACAGATATAAATTTGTCTCTACGAAACGTCTGTTTTAGCAGTTAAAAAAAGCCCCGTTTTTGTCCGAGGCTTTATGCGTTGTACAAAAATTGAAATTAACGCTTTGAGAATTGGAAAGAACGACGTGCTTTTGCTTTACCGTATTTTTTACGCTCAACAACACGACTATCACGGGTAAGAAAACCACCTTTTTTCAAGATTGAGCGAAGTTCTGGTTCGTAATAGGTTAGAGCTTTGGAAATGCCATGGCGCACTGCACCGGCTTGTCCGGAAAGACCACCGCCTGCAACGGTTGCAATAATATCAAACTGAGTATCCCTGTTTGTTGCAACAATTGGTTGACGAAGAATCATTCTAAGAACAGGACGAGCAAAATATTTGTCAAATTCCTTATTGTTGATCGTGATTTTTCCAGAACCTGGTTTAATCCATACGCGTGCAACAGCGTCTTTACGCTTTCCTGTTGCGTAAGCACGTCCTTGTGAATCAAGCTTTTGCACGTGGACAGGAACAACATTTTCATGTGTTTCTGTAATACTTGTTACTATGCTAAGCTCAGAAAGAGAATTAATTTCAGCCATAATCAAGCAATCCTTTTATTTTTGCGGTTTAAAGCACCAATGTCAAGAGATTCAGGCTGTTGTGCTTCATGTGGATGTTGGCTTCCAGCGTAAACACGTAGATTCTTCAATTGACGGCGACCAAGAGGCCCACGAGGAATCATGCGCTCTACCGCTTTTTCAATAACGCGCTCGGGAAAACGTCCCTCAAGAAGTTGACGTGCTGTACGTTGTTTGATTCCACCAATATAGCCGGTATGCCAATAATATTTTTTATCCGTATATTTTTTGCCAGTGAGAGCTATTTTATCTGCATTAATGACAATAACGTTGTCACCATCATCAACATGTGGAGTAAATGTAGCTTTATGTTTGCCACGTAAGCGGTTAGCAACAAATGTGGCAAGACGACCTAAAACAAGGTTTTCTGCGTCAATAATAACCCATTTTTTCACCACTTCAGTTGGCTTTTGTGAAAAAGTTGCCATAGAAGTATCCTTTATTAGAACCCTTTTAATATAAGGGAATTTTTACTGTTTTGCGTTGAAAATTGTTACCATAGCGAAATATTTAACGCATACACCTTGCTCTGATATAATGTCTTTTGATTGACGTCAAGAGAAAATAAAAACTTTATAAAACAATATGTTATGAGAAAGGTATTATAATACCTCATGAAAAGGAGTTTGTGAGCCATTTAAACTTAAAATGAATGTTGCAAAAGAGTATTTTATCTTGAACGCATGATTGTATTTTATTGTTCTTCATTATAAGATAAGCAATAATGCAGTGGTCTCGTTATTTTCTCAATGTTGAATCTTCTGCTTGTGGTCAAGCTTGGTTAGATGCCCTTGATGTTCAAGGGATCAATAATGCGCGCGCTATTTCTCAAAAATTTGGGTTTCCAGATCAGTTAGCTCGGGTACTTTCAGCAAGAGATGTGGATGAATCGGAGGCTGTTGCTTTTATTAATCCAACATTGCGTACGCTTATGCCTGATCCAGAAAGTTTTAAGGATATGCAATGTGCTGCAGAGCGTATTGTTAAGGCTCTTCTCAATCAAGAGCGGGTTGCTGTTTTTGGTGATTATGATGTTGATGGTGCTTGTTCTTCGGCACTCATAGCGCGTTTTTTTCGTTATTTTGGTATTGAAGTCAAAATTTATATTCCTGATCGTATTGTTGAAGGCTATGGTCCGAATGAACAAGCGATGAGAATGCTTGTGCAAGAAGGCGCTCGGTTAATTATCACTGTTGATTGTGGCGCAAACAGTCCAGATGCAGTAAAAGCAGCAAGGCTTGCTGGTGCTGATGTTGTGATTTTAGATCATCATCAAATGTCAGAGATTCATCAAGAAGCCGTTGCTCTTGTCAATCCTAATCGCCCTGATGATTTTTCTAAACAGGGGCATTTATGTGCAGCGGGCGTTGTTTTCGTTACGTTAGCTTGGGTTCATCATTTGCTGCGGAAAAAACAATTCCAAGGGAAGCTGCCTGATCTTTTAAGTATGCTTGATCTTGTTGCATTGGCCACCATATGTGATGTCGTTCCATTACACGGGGTTAACCGTGCTTTTGTGATAAAAGGGCTTCAAGTTGCTCGTTCTATGCATAATTTAGGAATGACAGCTTTAACAAAGGTTGCACGAATAGGGGAGCCGCTTAATAGTTTTCATTTAGGTTTTTTGTTAGGTCCTAGAATTAATGCAGGAGGGCGCATTGGTGATCAAGCTTTGGGGGCACGTTTGCTTAGCTGCGAGAATAAAGATGAGGCGGACAGAATAGCAGAGCAATTAGATCGGCTTAATTACGAACGCCAAGAAATGGAGAACATTCAATTAGCACAAGCGGAATCTTACATTGCTTCTCTTTATCAAGACCAAGAAATACCATTGTCACTTGTAATTTCTCATAAAGAATGGCATCCGGGAATTATGGGTATTCTTGCTTCCCGTCTCAAAGAGCGTTTTTTTTGTCCTGTTTTTGCTATTGCTTTGAAAGAAGATGGAAATGGCGTAGGGTCGGGACGCTCAATTAACGGTATAGATTTAGGGGCACTCGTTCGTGAAGCTGTTACATTAAATTTATTAGAAAAAGGAGGGGGACATAGTATGGCAGCAGGAATTACAATTCAATTAACAAAAATTGAAATCTTTCGGAAATGGCTAGAAGAAAAAGTCTCTGGAATGGTTTCTGAGTTGCGTGCAAAAAAATCTCTTAGTATAGATGGTTCTCTTTCTGCTTCTGGTGTTAATGAAACGCTGTTTGAGTTGCTTGAAAAAGCTGGTCCATTTGGGACAGGGAATGCAACGCCTGTTTTTGTTCTTCCCTCTCATCGATTGGTGAATCTATCTGAAGTTGGTAAAGGACATCTTCGCCTCATTGTATCTAATGTTGAAGGAAAAAAACTACAAGGAATAGCTTTTCGTGCTGTAGGGACATCGCTTGGTGATTTTCTTTTTGAAAATATTGGTGAAATAATTCATTTAGCTGGTCATCTTAGTTTGAACTATTGGAATGGAACGATCAATCCGCAACTGCGCGTAATTGACGCAGCCGCAGTGGTTTGAAAGGGATATTTTTTACATTAGATGTCTAGATTAGAAGCAAAAGTAGAATTTTCTTGTATGAAACGAAATCGTGCTTCTGGTTTTGTTCCCATGAGACTTTCTACAGTCTTTTTCGTTTCTTGCATTTCCACGGCATCAATAGAAACACGAAGCAAAGTACGTTTTTGAGGATGCATAGTCGTTTCTTTAAGTTGTTCTGCGCGCATTTCACCCAGCCCTTTAAAACGCCCGATTTCGATTTTAGCTTTTCCAGTAAATTCAGTTTTGAGCAATTCATCCTTGTGAATGTCGTCACGAGCATAAGCAACTTTTCCTCCTTGCGATATTCTATAAAGGGGAGGGACGGCAAGATATAAATGTCCCTGATGAATAAGGTCAGGCATTTCTTGAAAGAAGAAGGTAATGAGCAGTGACGCAATATGAGCACCATCAACATCAGCATCTGTCATGATGATAATACGTTCATATCTGAGATCTTTTTCACGATATTTGGAGCGTGTTCCACATCCAAGAGCAAGGATAAGATCGCTAATTGTTTGGCTAGAGTTCATTTTTTCATGTGCAGCACTGGCGACATTTAAGATTTTACCACGAAGAGGTAAAATTGCTTGGTTTGCTCTATTTCTTGCTTGTTTAGCAGATCCTCCTGCAGAATCCCCTTCAACAATGAATAGTTCAGCACCTACAGCATGGTTCTGGCTACAATCTGCAAGTTTACCAGGCAGACGTAATTTACGGACAGCAGTTTTTCGACTTATTTCTCTATCGTGGCGCCGTTTAACACGTTCTTCAGCACGTTCAATAACCCAATCGAGAAGTTTTGTTGCTTCTTGCGGGGAATTTGCTAACCAATGATCAAAAGGATCACGGATTGCATTCTCAACGATACGCTGTGCTTCAATGGTTGCTAATCGATCTTTTGTTTGTCCAACAAATTCAGGGTTACTAATAAAGACTGAAAGTATCGCGGCTGTTGAAATCATAATATCGTCAGACGTAATAATTGCTGCGCGCTTGTTTCCTATTAACTCAGCGTAGGATTTTAATCCACGCAAAAGAGCTTGACGTAATCCTATTTCGTGTGTTCCGCCTTCTCCTGTAGGAATCGTATTGCAGTAAGATTGCACACAAGAATCACCACCATGCCAAGCGATAGCCCATTCAACGGAGCCATGACCATTATTTTGTTGTGTTTTGCCAGAAAAAATTTCTGACGTTACTCGATATTCATCTTTTAGTGACGAGAGTAAATAGTCTTTAAGCCCATTGGGGAAATGAAAAACAGCTTTTTCAGGAATATTTTTTGTGCCTTCAAGTATGACAGGATCACAAGTCCAGCGAATTTTTACACCACCAAAAAGATAGGCTTTGGAGCATGTCATCTTATAGATTTTTTCTGGATCAAAAGCTGCTTTTTCACCAAAAATTTCACGATCAGGATGAAAACGAACGCGCGTACCACGACGATTATAAACATCTCCCAGATCTTCCAATCCAGATTGAGGAATACCGCGTGAGAAACATTGTCGGTAAAGTTTTCGTTCTCGTGCAACTTCAACTTCCATATCATCAGAAAGAGCATTGACGACAGAAATTCCTACTCCATGAAGTCCACCTGCAGTTTGATAAGCCTTTCCATCAAATTTTCCCCCTGAGTGGAGTTGTGTCATAATAACTTCAAGAGTAGATTTCTCAGGCATTTGAGGATGATTTTCGACAGGTATACCGCGTCCATTATCTGTAACGGTTATATAACCGTTCCTATCTAATGAAACCTCAATGGAATCTGCATAACCCGCAACAGCTTCATCCATCGCGTTATCAATAATTTCGGCAAATAAATGATGAAGCGCTTTACTGTCTGTTCCACCAATATACATTCCAGGGCGTAAACGTACGGGCTCTAAACCCTCAAGCACTCGAATAGAGAGGGCATTATAGTCATCTTCTTGCGTATCTTTTGCGCTTTTTTTTGAAATCATCGCTTTTGATTTCATTGGAGACTGCAGAGTGTTTTCTTTTGTATTTACCCGAGATTGGGCTTTATTTAAAATACTAAAAAGATCCTTTTTGTTATCGCTCATAGCGTTTAACTATCTACCTCATAAAATAAAATATTTATTAAAATAATTTTATGCCTGTTTTTTATTTAAAAATCAATGCACTTAGGAAACATCAATTGTTGGACCGAAAATTTGTTCAAAAGCGTGTTTGAGAGCAATATCAATATCATGCATTGTTACAGGACAACCAAGATCAAGAAAGCTTGTTACACCGTGGTTTGTAATTCCACAAGGAACAATTCCTGAATAATGGGCTAAATTAGGATTAACATTGATAGAAACGCCATGAAAACTTATCCATTTGCGTACTCGAATGCCAATAGCTGCAATTTTATCTTCGGAAGAAAGATCATTTTGTGTTGATGGGCAATGAGACCGTTTAACCCAGACACCAACACGATCCTCTCTGCGTTCGCCTTTAATATTAAAGTTTGCAAGCATCTGTATGATCCATTCTTCTAATGCACTAATGAAAGCACGAATGTCTTGTTTTCGGCGTTTAAGATCAAGCATAATATAAGCAATACGCTGCCCTGGACCGTGATATGTGAATTCTCCTCCACGTCCTGCTTCATAAACAGGGAATAAATTAGGCGCTAAAAGATCTTTTTTATTTGCACTCGTCCCCGCTGTATAAAGGGAAGGATGTTCAAGAAGCCAAACTTGTTCATGTGCGGTTTTTGCAAGAATTTTTTCTACACGTTCTTGCATATAACGTAGAGCTTCAGGATACTCAACGAGATGATCACTTATCTTCCATTCAACGGGTGGATTTCCTAGAATTGCATTAAAATGATGTGATAAGTGATTACGATCCGTATGTTTCAATTCAAATGTCATTGGTAATATTTATCTTGATGTTTGAGTTTGTATTGTAATCAGAAAAATAAAAAAGAATAAGACTAAGAGATAGTTTATCAGAAGTGTAATGAATTTTATTAAACAAAAATCGTTATGCTCATTTTACCATCTTCCTGTTGCACCGCCACCACCTGATGATCCACCACCACCCCTAAATCCTCCTCCACCTCGAGGACCACCGAACCTTCCACTAGGATATCTGCCACCGGCACTTAAGTTTAAAAACCAAGGTGTGAAGATGATACCCAGCCAGAGGTACTTTTGTGGACCCACTTTTTTACCAAAAATCATTGCAAGAATAGGCAAACCAATAACTATAAAGAGAATGAGAAACATGATTGTATTTATAATCATTTCTTCTTTTTCAGCTTGTTTACGTTGTTCTTCAACAGCTTTAGCTTTTTGATTGATTCGAAAAGAAAAATCAGCATCACTTTGTGTGATCACTTTGATAATTGCATGAACGGATTCGACAATTCCTTTTTGATAATTTCCTTCACGAAAATTAGGAATCATGAAGCTATTAATAATGACAGAGGAAATGGCATCTGTTAGTTGTCCTTCCAGACCGTAGCCTACCTCAATACGTGCTTTGCGTTCATTTGGTGCAATGACGATTAATATGCCGTTATTGATTTGTTTTTGACCTAATCTCCATGTACGAAAAAGAGAATTGCTGTATGTTTCTATATCATTGCCCGAAAGAGTAGGGAGCGTCACAAGAACAATTTGATCTCCTGTTTTCTCTTCGAGTGTAGCGAGCTTTTCCGTTAAATTTCTTTGTGTTGCATGATCAAGTAAATGAGCCATATCGTTGATATAGCCGGTTAAGGGAGGAAATTTAGTGTGTGCGTAAGTGACATTCCCCAATACAATGATCAAATATAGAATACTCAAAGGGACCCATAAACGTAGAAAAGTACGACGTTTTATAGAGTGTTGACATATTTTCATTAATTAAAATTAACCTTTGGTGTTTGTTGGCTATCAGTATCGATGGTAAAAGTAGGCATAGGTTTTGCATCACGAAACCATAATTTTGCCCAAATCATCGTCGGCATTGTTTTGAGTGCAGTATTGTAGGCACGTACTGTTTCAATATAATCGCGGCGCGCAACGGAAATACGGTTTTCTGTTCCTTCTAATTGTGATTGAAGAGCAAGAAAGTTCTGGTTTGCTTTAAGATCCGGATAGTTTTCAACAACAGCCATAAGCCGCGAAAGTGCACTTGATAAATTGGCTTGATTTTTGAGATATTGCTGCATAACTTCCGGATTATTCAACATATCTGCATTAATGTTGACTTGCGTTGCTTTGGCACGTGCCTCAATTACATTTGTGAAAACGCTTTGTTCATGGGCAGCGTAAGCTTTAACTGTTTCTACAAGATTGGGGATGAGATCTGTACGACGTTGATATTGATTGAGCACTTCACTCCATGCTGCATGTGCTTTTTCTTCATTTGTTGGTATTGTATTAAATCCGCACCCACTTAAAAATGGCACTAACCATGCCAAAAAAATCACGATTGAAAATTGTTTTAATATTTTAAACATTGAAATTGAAGAAGTTTGTACATTTAACATAAAGATGTCTCCACAGATATTTTATGTATTATATAGGGTTTATCTTCTTGCTGGAAAGTATTTTGAATTTTATAAACAGGCATATTTATCAATAAATCGACATCTCTATGCATTTTAGGCACGCTTAAGTGATTTGCTGATATTAAAATAATAATGGTAATATAGATGTCATCTTATAAAAGATCAATAATATTCATATCAATTATTATTACAGAAAAATATATTATTTTCGGAGTATTTTTTGTTGTTTCACAACGTGTAGATAACAATTGGAAAAGGGGAAAATGTAAGCATCAATCTTATGGAAAGATAGAAGGTAAGGGCAAGTTCTTATTTTCCCTCCTTTAGAAGTTATGCTTAATATATTGGACAAAAAAGGGCTTTTTAATTATATACGGTAGTAATTGTGAAGGAGGGGAAAATCCTGTGATAGAAAGTGTTCAACGGC
The DNA here is from genome assembly GCF_042194715.1 of Bartonella sp. CM120XJJH. Lineage (NCBI taxonomy): Bacteria > Pseudomonadati > Pseudomonadota > Alphaproteobacteria > Hyphomicrobiales > Bartonellaceae > Bartonella > Bartonella sp. CM120XJJH. The sequence goes on from NZ_JBHINE010000026.1 coordinate 13,814, forward strand.
AAAGTGAAAAGTTTGATGGATTGGCTAATGATTATGATCGTTATCGTCCCCGCTATCCCCTCACTTTATTTAAAACTATGCTCCATCCGTTTAAGAACAAAAAGCATTTGTCTATTGTGGATGTGGGGGCTGGGACAGGTATCGCATTAGAGGGAATTGTTAAATTTTTAGGAAATGAGCACCAATATCATGCTATCGATGTATCGGCAGATATGATTAAGCAGGGGCGAAAAAAATTTCCTACGGTGCAGTGGTATCAGGGCCGTGCCGAAGACCTATTGCCTCAAATCGGCGAGGTTGATCTTGTCATTGCAGCACAAGCGTTTCAGTGGATGGATCGTCCTAAGTTGCTTTGTTCTGTTTCAGATCAACTTCGGGTCAATGGTGTCATGGCGGTTATTCAAAATAATCGCGATTTCAAGCATAGCGAATTTCTAGAGGCTTATGAGACATTGTTAGAGAAAATGAGTCCGAACTATTCTCGTTATTATCGTAATTTTGATTTTTTACAGGAAATGAGCGATGGCTTTGGGGTAGATCCGGAAAAGATTTTTTTCTATACGCACAATTGGACGATGATGATCCCATCTGAAGCTTTTATTGGAATGAGCCGCTCTTCAACGCAAGCGCAACGCGCTATTGCCCGCTATGGGGAAGAATATTTACGCCAATTGGTTGCATTGACAAAGAAATATGAAGTACAAGGTAATTTGGAGCTTTTGTATCGAAGTGAGCTCTATATGTATGCAGGATAATCTGATATCGATGATTGCTTTTGTTCTTTTAGCGCATCAGAGTGGGCGGTATTCAGGAAATTAACGCATTATTAAGGCAGATTTTGAGGGGGGCAGTTTTTTTCTTCAGCACTCAAATTAACATCTTATTACATCTGAGTTTCATTGTTCACTTAATATGAAAGAGTTTTAAATAGAAAACTTATGCACTGCATTATAGCATCGAGGCGCTTTCTTTACTGCAGTTTAACAACAGATTATTTTATAAAATGGGAAGAGGTGGATTGAATAGAAATATTTGATAATTCTTTGTTTTTATGATTTTTTTATTATTAAATGAGAGTGTTTTTAATAAATTTTGACGAAAATAACTGAAAAAGTACAAAAAATGATCATAATCAGAAATTTATCGTAAAAAAGGTAATGGCTTGGAAGAACCTTTAAAAACAACTCATTTTGAAATTATCTCTAAATTCAGATTCAATATAACAAAAAAGTAAAATATAAATATGTCATATGAAGCATTTCTCTTTTTAAAAGATATAATATAAAAACAATATGTTAATTAAATTTTTTGATATAAGAAAACTTCTTTTATTTTCTATTTTAAATAACGGGTTAGGTCGAGTCTTATGTGGTTTTATTGAAGATGTGCTTTTCAATGTTCAATCTGGCGTTTTAAATACAATTTTAGAAGTGGCAAATAAGCTCAATTTCTTCTCTGTTGTGATGCGTTGAATAAGTTTTTTAATTTTCTATAGAGCTTAATTTTTGCAATTATGATAGATTGTGACAGCTATCTATTTAAGATTTTTATAAGTTTAGTAGGAATAGCTTAATGATATATCCATTGCGCTCCTCTCATCTTTACGCTTCATAAAAGAATAAGCCTGCACTATAACACACTTTGTCATCTCCCAATGTTGCGACAGCTTTTGACACTTGAGACGGTGCATAAGAGGGGGACGGTCCTTTTTGTACAGCTTTATCCATAGATCAATCTCGCTTATAACGTGCAAGCGAATGGTTTTGATTGATTCAACATACAGATTTGAGATGAGAGAATCTTAAGATATTTGACTCTCTCATTTAATATGAATAATGCTAGATTATGATTATAAATTAATGCCTTATCTATTTTTTAAATCTATGACTTTGGTTGTACTTTTCAATATTTCATTTTCATTTATCGTCAACTATTCTACTTTTGGATAATGACTCCATTGTAAGGAATGCCTTTAAGAAAGCCTTCTCGTTTTAAAGAGTCATTATAGTTTTTTGTTTTATAGAAGGACCAATAATGCTAAACATTATACTTTGATTAAAAAAGAAAGTAAATTATGACTATTATACTAAAACCGAGCGAGGTGACGCTTAGTGAACTTGCAGCTATTTATTTTAATGGTGAAGTGAGTAAACTTCATAATGACACGCATTTAGCTATAGAAAAAGGGGCTCAGCGCATCGCTGAAATTGCTGCTGGAAGTGAGCCTGTGTACGGTATTAATACTGGTTTTGGGAAGTTGGCTTCCATTAAAATTAATGCGGACGATGTTACTGTTTTACAGAGAAATCTTATTTTGTCCCACTGTTGTGGGGTAGGAGAGCCTTTAGCTGAAAATATTGTGCGTTTGATAATGAGCTTAAAGCTTATCTCTTTAGGAAGAGGGGCTTCTGGGGTTCGTCTAGAATTGGTAAATTTGCTGGAAAATATGCTTGCAAAGGGCGTCATTCCTGTCATCCCTGAAAAAGGGTCTGTTGGTGCTTCAGGTGATCTAGCTCCACTTGCCCACATGGCGGCTGTTATGATGGGAGAAGGAGAAGCATTTTTTCAAAATATTCGTATGAGTGGAGCGGTTGCATTAGAGAAAGCAGGATTGTCCCCTGTTATTTTAGAGGCAAAGGAAGGTCTAGCTCTTATTAATGGAACTCAAACATCAACAGCTCTTGCACTTGCCGGTCTTTTTCGGGCTTATCGGGCATTGTGTGGTGGATTGCTGGCAGGGGCTTTGACGACAGATGCCATTATGGGATCAACAGCACCATTTCATCCTGATATCCATATTTTACGAGGACATTATGGGCAGATTGCTGTATCGAAAACATTAGAAAAGCTTGTAGAGGATTCAGAAATTCGTGCAGCACATTTACGGGGTGATGAGCGTGTACAAGATCCTTATTGTATACGTTGTCAGCCACAGGTCATGGGGGCATGTTTTGATATTTTGCTAGCAGCAGCAAAAACACTGATTATTGAAGCAAATGCTGTTACAGATAATCCATTGATTTTAAGGAATGGTGAAGTTGTATCAGGTGGAAATTTTCATGCTGAACCTGTAGCATTTGCTGCTGATCAGATTGCTCTTGCTTTATGTGAAATAGGATCTATTTCTCAACGACGTATTGCTCTTATGGTTGATCCAGCAGTTTCTTATGGACTTCCAGCTTTCTTAGCGCATAATGCGGGTCTTAATTCAGGTTTTATGATTGCTGAAGTAACAGCAGCAGCTTTAATGTCTGAAAATAAGCAAATGGCCTATCCTGCTTCCGTTGATTCAACACCAACTTCAGCCAATCAAGAAGATCATGTTTCAATGGCTTGCCATGGAGCTCGTCGGTTATTGCTAATGAGCGAAAATCTTTTTACACTTATTGGCATTGAAACGCTTGTTGCAGCACAAGGAATTGAATATCGTGCACCTTTAAAAACAAGTACTTTTTTGCAATCTGTTATGAAATGTTTACGCAAAAAGGTTGCTTCTCTTAAGGAAGATCGTTATCTGGCTCCAGATCTTCATCAAGCACATATACTTGTGCGTGAAGGGCACTTATTATCTGTTTTACCAGAAACAATTTTTCCTTCACTAGAACCTAAATAATATTTATTTTTGAGTTTAAAAGAGAAGGAGAGATCTAATTATGAGGTTTCTTTATACAAAAATTAGAGAGATGATGAATATTCCATTTATTGGCTGTTATGTATTGTGTTTATGCGTGATTATCTCTTTAATGCGCTTATCTTATGATATAATCTAGTTTAGATAAATTTATGAATGAGCGTATTATATTTATTATTACTCATTAAAATTGATATTTTTATTGAGTAATTCTCTTTTTAAAAGATGGTTTATAATTTTTATACTTTTAAATCATGAAAAGGGAAAATAAATGTCTAAAAATCGTCTATTATGTATTTTAATGACAATTATTGTTTGTTTTTCGCAAATTGTGGAGGCTTACGCGAATTTTTGGAGAGGTAGCTTTTCAGAGGATGTTTTCATTATGATAGTGGCCCAAGAAAAAGAGCCTTTTATTTCAGCGAAAAACAAAGATTTTATTGCTATCTCGGGGAAAACTCCCAGAGATAAGGAGAATGCTATCATCGGACCAACGGTCAAAGATGCTATTTTTACCGTATATTTTTTTTTCATTGGAAAGCTTGTCGTTAAGTCAGTTGGAGTCCTTAAAAGATGGGTTTTAGATACACTTTCTCATACTTTTGAAAACTGGCGAGATTCACTTTATCATTGATGAAGCTATATCAATTGATTTTAAAAATGAGTGCATGTGGTGTTGAATACAATTTATGATGATGTGACAAGCTAAAAAATGTAGAGAGTTTATACGGTATTAATAGAAAGTTTAACGCATGTTTCTCTTGAATATGATAAATGGGAGCATATGTTCCTTCATGCAAAACAGTGTTTTTGCATTCACGGGTTTGTTTTAAGAAAATATTTCCTCAATACTTAAGCTTATATTTCAGAGTTGTGTAAGTATTCAGTATAATATAAAAAACAATAAAACCAATATGTTGAGTGCAATTTTTTTATAAGAATCCACACTTTTATGCATGATTCATTTGACCATTTTTATATAAGATTGCTATGTATGAATAGACTATAAAAGCAAATCATGAAGAAAAAACAACTTCAAAATGTCCTTCAAGCGTTTTAACTTCTTTTGGATTAACAATAATCTTGATATCGTTTTCCAATTTTGCAAACACTCAAGCATTTTCATTTCACTAATTCCTCGAAATTCTCCACTTAAGAGTTTAGACAATTTGGGTTGAGTCATTTTCAAAAGTTGACTAACCTGTTTTTGTGTTAAGTTCTTTTCTTTAAGAATTTGACTAATCTTATGAGCAAGTTGTGCTTTGATAAGCATCTCTCTAGAATCTGAAAAGCCAAGATCCGCATAAACATTGGAACTACCGTGAAAAACATTGATCATTTTAATTCCCTTCTATTGTTCTGCTAACTTGAGACATTCTTTGATCAGATTAATGTCTGGTTTTGGTGTTGCAATGCCACGGGTCGATTTTTTCTGAAAACAATGCAACACATAAAGAGATTTTTTATATTGTATCGTATAAACAGCGCGATAAGTTCCTTGAATATCGCGTTCAATAATTTCTAGAACATTGGCAGATCCAAACCCCTTGAGAACCTTAACATTTTCTCCTCTATCTCCTATCTGAGCAAGATAAAGAGCATAACCAATCCTTTGTTGAATAAGATCAGGAAGACTTTTTATATCTTTGAGTGAAGAACCAAGCCATATGATATATTTTATTTTACTCATGATCATTAATATATCCATATGGATATATTTTTAGGTGGTTATTTTAATTTTGTGATTTTTTAATAACTATTATTAATAAAATTAACTTAATAAAAATGGGAATAAAAAATATTGGGGTAGTTCTTTAAAAAATGGAGTTAAGGTTCAAAACCGTTGTAACATCATAAAGGCATGGGATTTTACTCAATTTTGAGTCAAAAGCGACAATGTTTAAAGAAGACTCTATTCTAAAGAAACGGGCTCGAATTTGAGCTGGTTAATTTTACTAGCCAAATATAGAGCGACTCATTTGCAAAGACGTTACGTTTGAGAGCACAATGAAAAGATACTTATGAAAACCTCTCTAAGTAAATGGTTAAACGTTTTAAAATTAATGTTTTATAAGCTTATTATTCTTTCATTTGCTTAAGAGCATTTTCTCTTTTGAGTAAACCTAGGCTATAGATTTAATAACAGAGCAAATCTTAAAGCCTTACATTTTTAAAAACCGCTGCTTTTATCTTATGAAAGATTGTTTTGAAAACTAACGTTCGTAAATGTAAAAAACGGGTTTTATTACAGATATTCACTTAATATGCATTTGCTTTTGATTGTATTGATAAAGCTCCCAAGTGTTTTGATAGGTTTTGATTTTAGATAATGCGTTATTTGAATTCACTTAGCTCGATTTTGAGCTTAGTATTTTGAAACGCTTTTAAATGATGGAGTTGTTTTCCATAGAGCTCTTCATCATTCATAGACGCTAAAATGCCATTCATTTCATGGGCTTGTTTTTTAGCACTATCAGCAAAGATCTTGGGCGTTGCTGTCA
>NZ_JBHINE010000027.1:0-14574 GCF_042194715.1 Bartonella sp. CM120XJJH
GTAAACAACAGCACGACTGTAAACTTGTGCATCAGAATAAACTGAAGCATTTCCACTAATACAGGCGCCATCAAATACCTTGGCATTGTTGTAAACTTTTGCACCGCTATAAACCATGGCATCATTATAAACCCAACAGTCTCCTTCATGACTTAAGTTGCTCTCACCTTCTATAAAGCCGCCTAGGTCACCTTTCTTGACTCTTCCAAAGTCTCTCAGTGCACGAATGCGGTGGAGAGTTTTGCGCCCAATTTCAATTGTTTCATCAGTCAGTTCGTATTTTTTCATCTGGTCTTTTCTCCAGTTGATATGGCGTTATAGTCATCAACGTGTGCCCTACCGTAAACTTTTGCATCACCGTAAACTTTTGCTTCTCCGTAAATTTCTGCCTTATCGTAAACACGTGCTTCATCGTAAACGCGTGCATCATCGTAAACTTTTGCACGCCCATGAACATGTGCATTGCCAAAAACCAAGGCATTACCAAAAACCTTGGCATAACCGTAAACCTCTGCATTATGGGAAACGCATGCCTTACCGTAAACGTGTGCATGGTCATAAATTTTAGCATCACCATAAATCTTTGCACTATCGTTCACATATCCGTCTTTAATTTTTGCATTGCCATAAACTTCTGCCTTATCGGAAACGTATGCATAACCGTAAACATGTGCATTATCGGAAACTTTTGCTTCATCGTAAACGCGTGCACAATTGTAAACCTCTGCACGACCGTAAACATGTGCTTTATCGAAAACGCGGGCACAATCGTAAACCTCTGCACGACCGTAAACTTCTGCATCACCGTAAACTTTTGCTTCTCCATAAATTTCTGCACGACCGTAAACGCGCGCTTCATCGAAAACGTGTGCGCTCTCGTAAACATGTGCATTATCGGAAACTTTTGCTTCATCGAAAACAAGTGCATTGCCATAAACACGTGCATCTCCAAAAACACAAGCCTTATACCAAATCCAACAATTGCCCTCATGGGATAAGTTGCCTTCATGCTCTATAAAACCGCCTAGGTCGCCTGCTTTAATACCACCAAAGTCTCTCAATGCACGAATGCGGTGAAGAGTTTTGCCATCAACTTCAATTGTTTCATCAGTAAATTCGTATTTTTTCATCTGGTCTTTTCTCCAGTTGAGATTCTTTTATCGCCATTAATCCAGTCGTTCCAACATACACATGCATCACCGTAAATTTTTGCATGACCATAAACATGCGCATCACCGTAAACTTGCGCATTGCCGTAAACACGCGCCCTATCGTAAATGTATGCCTCACCGTAAACTTGTGCATTGCCATAAACTTCTGCATTATCAAAAACGTGCGGTTCACCGCAAATATATGCATCACCGTAAACTTCTGCATGACCGTAAATGCATGGTTCATCGAAAACTTCTGCTTTGCCATAAATACGAGAATTGTCGTAAACCTCGGCATAACCGTAAACATGTGCATTTTCGTAAACCTTAGCATCATCATAAACCTTGGCATAACCCCCAATCCAGCAATTACCATGATGCGATAGGTTGTCTTCTTTTGCTATAAAGCCGCCAAGATCACCTTGCTTGACGTCCCCCAAATCTCTCAATGAACGTATGCGGTGGAGAGTTCTGCCATCAAACTCAATTGTTTCATCAGTAAGTTCGTATTTTTTCATCTGGTCTTTTCTCCAGTTGAGATTCTTCTATCGTCATCAATCCAGTAGTTCCAAAATACACATTCATTATCATAAATCTTTGCATTGCCATAAATATGCGCATTGCTAAGAACATGTGCATTGCCATAAACATGGGTATTGCCATAAACATGGGCATTACTATAAACCCTAGCATTGCCATAAACATGTGCATTGCCATAAACATGGGCATTACTATAAACCTTAGCATTGCCATAAACATGGGCATTGTCAAAAACATGGGCATTGCCACAAACATGGGCATTATCAGAAACCTTTACATCCTCATAGATTTGTGCATTGCCATAAACTTCTGCATTCTCATAAACACAAGCATTGCCATAAACACTCGCACTACCAAAAACCTTGGCATTGCCAAGAACATGTGCATCACCAAAAATCTTGGCATTACGAAAAATGGTAGCACTTTCAAGCACCTTGGCATTATCATACACCCAGCAATTACCTTTATGACTTAGGTTGTCTTCTTTCTCGATATAGCCTCCTAAATCACCTTTCTCGACGTTTCCAAAGTCTCTCAACGCGCGAATACGATGAAGGGTTTTTCCATCAACTTCGATTGTTTCATCAGTTAGTTCGTATTTTTTTCTCATGGTTTATTGCCTCTCACCCTTATCTTAAAACAGTGTCATTTCCAGATACTTTTGTATTTCCGGTTACTTCGGCATTCTCGCAAACTATTGCACCACCAAACACACGGGCATTTCCAGAGATTTTTGCGTGACCGCCAACTTTAGCTTTTTCAGAGACATGTGCTCCATCATAAATTTTGGCACAACCACCAACCTTTGCTTTACCGAAAATACGAGCATTATCCCAAGCGGATGCAAGGTGCAAAATTGTAGCGTCGTCGAAAACTTCTGCATTGTCATAAACGTGTGCATGTTCGGAAATTACGGCGTCATGGTATATTCTTGCTTTTCCATAAACCTTGGCATCACCGCAAACTTTTGCATTAACGTAAATTTCTGCACGATCGTAAACATGTGCATCATCGTAAACCTTGGCGTTACCGTAAACTTCTGCATGACCGTAAACTTGTGCATCAGAATAAACTGAAGCATTTCCACTAATACAGGCGCCATCAAATATCTTGGCATTATCCAAAATGGTAGCGCTTTCATGCACCTTGGCATCGCCATCTACCCAACAATCACCTTTATGACTTAGGTTGCCTTCTTTCTCGATATAGCCTCCTAAATCACCTTGCTTGACGTTTCCAAAGTCTCTCAACGCGCGAATACGGTGAAGGGTTTTTCCATCAAACTCAATTGTTTCATCTGTCAGTTCGTATTTTTTTTCCATGGTTTTACTCCTTTAAGTTAGACTCTGCCTTTGTCGTTCTTGCAAAAGAACGGCATTGCATTGTGTGGTGAATTTTTTGAAAAGGTGGCGTCTTTTAAAAACGCCTTTAGATTTTAAAGCACATCACAAGGACGCAAACGGTGTTGTTTTTCGTAAGAACCATACATTGCATCATCATATTCGCGCTGTTTTATATCATCTAAAAAAAAACCGTATGCTGAGCTATGCGTAACAAAGTCGTGCGGAATGTTTCCGTTGAAACACTGCTCTTCACATTCTTTAAGATAGAATTCGGCAACATCTTCAGAGATATCTTCACAACGATTAGTCGTTGGTTCTACGCGCAAGATTTGGACAGCATTATCGGCTTGGTCGATAAATTTGATAATGTCCTTTTCTTCGAAGAAAGTTCCATATTTAGCGAGATTTTGCTCTTCATTTTCGCACATCACTAAGAGAATTTCATCAGAATTTATAAACACTGGTTTTTTCACAAATGCCTCCATACCAAAATATTTAAATACATTTTGAAAAAAACGCCTTGACATAGGTTTTTTTTTTCGGGGTATGGTGCAGTGATAATTGTATTTTATGCACAAGTCAATTAAAATTTTGCATAAAACGCAAAAATAAATCTTAAAATATATAATTAAATTATGCGCTATCCACAATTTGGGAGATGTTTATGAGCGATATAGATAAAAAAATAGAATCTGTTTTTTCATTATTCAATGAAAAAGAGCAGTTAATTATTACTTATTTTGTTTTTAATTTTTTTAATAATTCAAGAAAATCAAGCACCGCTTCTTTGTCAACTGGATCAAGTGATGCACATATTTTCATAAAATCTAAGTCTACTTCTTTGTAAAAACTGGGGGGAGGTTCGTTAAAAAATTCAGAAATCTTTACTAGTTCATCAATGGTTATATCTCGCGTTTTACCATTTTGATAGGTATTAAGCATGCGATTCACTGCTGATGGGTGTAGTTCTAAATGTGATGCTAGTAATGTTTGTGCGCCGTGTCCTCGTTCGTTAAGGCGCTCTTTAATCCATAGCTTAAGTTTGGACTGAATATCTTGTTCCATGGTTCGTATAATCCTTGAAAATATATTTTTATGCAAATGTGCAAAAATGATAAAAAAGCATAATTTCGTTGACTTGTGCATAAAACGCAATTATTTATTGCGCTGTTATGGAGATTACATATGCCTTCGAGATTAATTATAAAATATTTAGGTGGTTTCAAAACTGTAGCAACCATAGTGCAAAGAGATGTGTCATCTGTTTATAGATGGCGTGACATACCAGCAAAACACCAGCAAAAAATTTTAGATTACGCCCGTGAGCATGGGATAGATTTACGTCCAGAAGATTTTTTTTATCCCGAGCGTTTGCAGAGATTAATGCAAGAGCAACACCCCCCAATTACGAAAATTTGCAAAAGTTCCAGCGTTGATAGCGCGGGTGAGACTTTGCAGCATTAAGGAGATGAAGATGAGTTCGAATGAGATTTTATGGATAGCAGTGGTTTCAGTTTTGCTCTTAAGCGGAGTGATGTTTCGTATTGCATTGCATTATCGCGACCAAGTTAAAGCACTTAAAGAGCAGGTTAATAATCTTAAGAAAGAAATGAGAGGGAATGAGTTTAGGTATTTAAAGGAAACCAAGCAGACAATTGATGAATGTGATGCGGATCTTAAAGAACGTGACAAGCTAATTGAAGCACTGAAGCAAGAGATTAAAGAGCGTTACGAGGAAATGGAAGAACGTGACGAGGAAATTAAAGAACGTGACAAGCTAATAAAAAAATTTAAGCAACAGACTGAAGAGCATGAAAAGGCGTTCAGAAATGTAAGTGAAGTTGTAATGACACTAAAAGCAGATGTTCAATCACGTGATACGGAAATTGAAGACCTTAAGCAAAAGATAGATGCGTATCGAGAAGAGTTTGAACGGAAAAGTGAAAAGATAAAGGCACTAAAAGAAGATGTGCAATCACGTGATACGGAAATTCAAAGACTAACACAAGAGCTTAAACCGCGTGATGAAGCAGTAAAAGCGCCGCCTCATAAGAATAAGAAGAGTAAGAAGAAGGGTAAGTGAGGAGAGAAAGATGAGTTTAGTAGCAACAGTTCTTTCTATAACTACCAATCTATATTTGCTTTATGAGGTTTATCACTATTTTAAACAGGCAGGAGAGCTTAGGGATGAGATAATTAAACAAAAAAGAATAATATGGGATCTAGAGGATAAACTTAGGAAGAATGAGGGGATAAGAAATAGGTCCAAAAAGAAGCTTTAATTGTTTTTTGAGGATTACTTGAGGAAGTATGTTCCATAATAAAAAGCGGAGTATCTGATTTATTCAATTTTGAGGAACAAATGAAAAATTCTAATTTAATTTCTTGTCCACCGATTATATTATTAAAGGAATTAAGACCATTTTGTAAGGTTTGTTCTGTTTCGAGTTTTATTAGGTCTATATGTTTCGGAGATGTGGGGTTGATAGTTATTTGGCCATTTCCGCTAATAAATGTACCGTTGCTATAAACTATTTTATCAAATTCGAATTGGCATTTTTTCTCTATCCATATGTGATTTATTTTAATCATTCTTTCTGTAGGATTTTTAATGTATAATATGACACTAAATTTATTAGGATCATGTTTGTCTGGAGTAGGACTATGTACATTGAACTGTAGCGGTGGTCCTAAGTCCAGTTCTTCTTTTGTTTTTAGTAAAAAATTGACATGTTTTTCTGATGATGTGGCTTGCTTTTGCAATGATTTATTTTGCTCTTCTAGATGGTTAAACTGTTTTTCTACATTGCATAAATCTTCTCTTCGAGTCTTTTCTGCTTTTTTGAGATCTACGTATCTTAAAAACAACGATAGTATTAGGGAAAAGATACTAATAATTATAGCTATAACATCTTTATCTATTTGCATACTTCTTACACCCTTCTTTCCTTCATTTTCGGAAAAAAACACTTCTATAAAACACATTTTGTATGGAGTGGCGCTGTGATTAACACGATTCTTTGTTTTGATCTAGGTACGAAGACGGGGTGGGCGATACGTGGTGCAAGTGGTGACATATTCAGTGGTACCGTGAATTTTCAATCGCGCCGTTTTGAAGGCGGTGGAATGCGTTACTTGCGTTTTAAACAATGGCTATCAGAAATAAAGCAGACAGCAGGTCAAATTGACGCGGTGTATTTTGAAGAGGTGAGGCGTCATAAAGGTACAGATGCAGCGCATGTTTACGGAGGTTTGTTAGCAACGTTAACGGCGTGGTGTGAACAGCATCAGATACCGTATGAGGGGATAGCAGTAAGTACGATTAAGAAAGCGACGACAGGCAAGGGGAATGCGTCGAAAGAAGAGATGATTAAGGCGGTGCGTGCAAAAGGGCACAATCCGAAAGATGATAACGAAGCAGATGCTTTAGCAATTTTATATTTAGTTAAAGAAAGGGAATTGGGGTATGTCAAATGGTATGCCGTGGATCAGATTTCATTTGTATGACTGGATTAGTGGTACAGATGGAATGACATTGGAGCAACGGGGCGTTTATATAACACTTCTTGTTCGCATGTATGACAAAAAAGCACCAATTAAAACAGATTTTGAAACGCTTGCACGCGCTTGCAATTGCTCGCAAAAAAAATTTGCAACGATTGTCGAATATTTAATAAGAGATAATAAACTTATTGAGATAGATGGTGGGTTGTGGAATGCGCGCGTTGAAGAAGAGCTAAAAGATTTTGCTGATAAAAAGGATCATATATCACAAATTCGTAGTGAAGCTGGTAGAAAAGGTGCACAAGCAAAAAGTAATATAAAACAACACGTTAATAATTTTGCTGAAGCAAATGACAAGCAAAACGTTTTTTTTGCTGAAGCAAACGCTAAGCAAAATCAAGCTATAAAGAACCAGAATAAGAATATATATAAAAAAAATAAAACTAACGTTTTATTAAAAAAAGAAATTGATTTTGAAGATTTAGAAACAACCGATTTGGTTGACGAGCCAATCGAGTGTGATGTTGAAAGCCAATCAGAGCAAATCAACCAACCAATCATTCACGAGCAAGAGAACGTTCCTAAGAAAGCCAAGCGAAGTAAGGGGAAAAAAGAGCTTGGAAGCGTACCAGAAGATTTTAAACCCGATTTGCAATACGCAATCGATAAAGGCTTAACGCATGATGAGGCGTTATTAGAATTCGAAAGATTTAAACTTCATTGGAAAGCCAACCCATGTCGAAATGCAAACAATCGCGATTGGCAAAGTGCTTGGTGTGGTTGGATTATTAACCAGAATGGAACGCTAGCCAAGAAATTAGAACAGGAGAAACGATATGCAAACGAACGCTATAAGCTCTCAACAAACAACTTCACAAACAGCCTTTCACAAAGCTTCAGTACACTCAAATCAGCAATTACCACTAGCGATCCTTATGGATCAGAATGCATCAGAAATAGAGAGGCTATCAGTTCATTTGCAAGCATTTGCCAAGAGAGTGGACCGGAGTGTGTATCCTCCAATCTCTATGCATGGAAAGCCGTTGACGCTAGAGGAGAGATCGCAAGTTTTGCAAGACTGTAATCGCTTACAAGCACTGCTTTCACGGAAAGTTACGGTTGAACATATCGAGGCGGCTGCTTATTTGCTTTCTGGTCTAAAAATACCAGCCAATATAGACCCTAATGTTATCGCTTTGAACTATAGCATAGCCTTATCAGATGCTTCAGAACATACCCTTAAACAGGCTGTTAAGGATATCATATGCGGAAAAGCAAAGGGCTTTTCGAGAACCTTTATGCCAACAGGAGCAGAGCTTGCAGAGTATTGCAGAAATTTGAAAGCAGAGCTTTTTTCGGGAGCATCAGTCATGAAATCGTATTTAAAAGGATCCGAAAAAACAGCAAAGTAGTGAAATTTGCTGATGATTTTGAGAATAGACATGCGTTTAAATTGACAGAAAGGTACCATACAGAGCGATTTAAAGATTTTATGATAAAAACCACATTGAAATTAAAAACGCTTCTGTATGGTCCATTTTGAGGCAAATAAACCCATTGGTAAAGTTATGGATTTAAGCAAGGGGATATTAAACCAGATGTTTTTAAAAAAACGTAAACAGAAAGGGCAAAAAAGATTTGTAGCAACGGCGGTGGGACATGCCCCATGGGGATTGGGGGTAGCTGAGTATTTTTATAATCTTTACGAATATGATGATGGTATGAGGGAATATGAGGAATTCGATGGTGGTCAGTATCATGAGATACCTATTGAAGTTGATTACAGTACCAAGGCACGAGTGAAAGCGTGGATATACGGTGGTGATTTGCCAAGAAGCGTTTTGAGTTATGAGGCGTTGATAGATGAGGTGAATAGGGAAATCAAACAACGTACAAATGGTGATCAGTTGATTTGTGAGATAACGAATGATTTTGAGAGAGGTTATCCATTATCAAGTGATGATATAGACAGAGAGCTAGAAAAAGCACTTGATATTCAATTAGGTAAATATCAAAATGAAAAAAAGTGAAAAAAATAAAAAATACGTATTGACATTAAAGAAAAGTTCGTTTAGAAAGATCGACAAGTGCTCAAAACACTGTAATACGAGCGGATAGGTTACGAAACGACCTCTTCCCATGTTTCTAAAATATACTGGCTTTCTTTTGTGCTTTTATTGGCATATAACGATTTTGCCGGGTGTGGTTATACTATACAATACCCTTCATAGGGGAAAGTGTAACGACGGTCTCGTATCCGTGTTTTGAGCGCCCGGCGCCCTTATGGGTTGTCAATCAAAATGTTAAAATACGAGGTAATTATTATGCAAAATTCTGTAAAAAAATATCAACTCACCAATCAAACAATTCTTCGTGAGGGTAAAAAACTTTATCGCATTAAGGCGTTAAGAGATTTTGGTGATGTTAAAGCTGGTCAACTTGGTGGCTATATTGAATCTGAAGAAAATCTTTCCCATGATGGTAATTGCTGGGTTGGTGATCAGGCCATTGTTGTGAGCCCTGGTCGTGTTTACGAAAATGCGCAGGTTTATGGCAATGCAGGTGTTGGTGGTTTTGTATATGGTAATGCTCGCGTCTACGATTCAGCAAAGGTTTTTGCCAATGCCCATGTGTATGATAATGCCCATGTTTTCGATAGTGCAAAAATTGTAAGTAAAGTGCATGTTTATGAAAATGCCAATGCATGTGGCATGGCTATTGTTACTAAGAATATTTGTGGTGACACAATGAATAATGTTTATACAGAACGCCTTTCTCCTTATGGTGAAATTTGCTTTGTTATGTGTCGTGCTCATAGGAAAACAGCTTAAATAACGGCGCGGGCGCGGCGGGGGCGCCTCCTTATAACCATTTCACTTAAAATTTGTTTGAATATTAGATTAGGAGTTACCTATGACCACTACAACTGTATCTAAAAAATATGAATTTACTAATGAAAACTTCACTTTTGATGGTCTTACTTTACACCGCATACGTGCTCTAAGAGATTTTGATGATGTTAAGGCGGGGGACCTCGGCGGTTTTATTGAAAATGAAAGTAACTTATCCCATGATGGCAATTGCTGGGTCTATGATAATGCCGCGGTTCTTTTCGATGCAACTGTTTATGAAAATGCTAAAATTTATAATGATGCTAAAATCTTTAGAGGTGCCAAGGTGTATGGCAATGCTATCGTTAATGGCAAGGCATTGGTTTTTGATACAACCGCTCATATTTATGATAACGCAAAAATTCATGATAACGCTAAGGTCTGTGGGCATGTTTATGGTAATGCCGTAATTAGTGATAATGCTACTATTTCTAATGGTGCCAAGGTTTATGACAATGCCCGTGTCTATGAAAGTGCCTATGTTTGTGGCTATATTTTTGGCAATGCCCATGTGTATGGCAAGTCACGGGTTTATGTCTGGGCGCGGGTTTATGATAATGCCCATGTTTTTTGTAATGCTTGGATTAAGGATTATTCAAGTATCTATGGTCATGCCAAGGTTTCTGGCTCGGCTCGTGTTGGTTGCTTTGTAAGGATTTATGATCATGCCAAGGTCTATGGCAAATCAAATATTGATCATCATGTGCAAATTTATGGCAATGCTGTTGTGAATAGCCGTGCAAAAATTCGTAATGATATCTGTGATGATAATCTGTCACTAAAAGACGCTGCTTAAATAACGCGGGGGGCTGCTTTATAGCAAAAAAGCCGCGTCCTTTAAGACACGGCTTTTATTATCAAAACAGCTAGCGATCTAAATAAACGATTAAAAGAAATAACCGAAATATAAAAGAACATCTCTTTATTGCACAAAACGTATCAAAACGCAAGCTGTTAAATAAAATAAAAATGGGATTCACACTGTAGATTCAGTGATTTATAATTATCATTTATCAAATCAATTTAAATCATAATGAATAAAATGAACGCTGTTAAATTACCTTCTTTTCAAACAGAAGAACAATCTTCTTTTCGTCAACTTCCCCATAATATTGAAGCAGAACAAGCTTTGCTGGGTGCTATCATTATCAATAATGATGCTCTTGATAGCGTTTCTGATTTTCTCAAAGCAGAGCATTTTTTTGAACCGTTGCATCAGAAGCTTTTTGATATCATTTCAAAAATTATCCAAAATGGAAAAGTTGCAGATCCCATTACTATTAAGCCCTTTGTTGACAATGATGAGAAAATTGCAGACATCACTGTATATAATTACGTGGTGCGTTTAGCTACAGAGGCAGTCACAATCATTAATACTAAAGATTATGGGAGCGTCATTTATGATCTGTTTGTCCGCCGCTCTTTAATTAACCTTGGCACTCAAGTTGTGAATAGAGCTTATGATGCTTCTGTAGAACTTACAACATCACAACAAATTGAAACTGTTGAAAATCAGTTGTTTGAATTGGCAGAGAAAGGGAAATATGGGGGTGGGTTTGAAAACTTTAATACAGCCATTACAAAAGCACTTAACATGGCAAGCGCTGCGAAAAAGCGTTCTTCAAAGCTCTCAGGGATAGCTACCCATATCAAAACTCTTGATGAGAAAATGGGGGGATTACAAGCATCTGATTTGATTATCCTTGCGGGGCGCCCTGCTATGGGGAAAACCTCTCTAGCTACCAATATTGCTTTTAATATTGCCAATGCTTGCAAGCGTCATGATAACAGCCAAGAAAATGAAGGGGGCATTGTAGGTTTCTTCTCACTTGAAATGTCATCTGAACAGCTTGCAACTCGCATTATCTCAGAACAAATAAAGGTTTCTTCTTCTGATATGCGTCGTGGTAATATCTCAGAAGAGCAATTTGCAAAAATTATTCACGCAATGCGTTCCTTACAAACAATCCCTCTTTATATTGATCAAACGGGTGGTGTATCCCTTGCACAATTGTCCGCCCGTGCAAGGCGTCTTAAACGACAACATGGTCTAGATGTCTTGATTATTGATTATATCCAACTCATGACAAGCGGTTCAAAGCGTTCATTAGAAAATCGCGTTCAAGAAATTACAGCCATTACCACCGGATTAAAAGCACTTGCAAAAGAACTCAATATTCCCATCATTGCTTTGTCACAACTTTCACGTCAAGTAGAAAACCGAACCGATAAACGTCCACAACTCTCAGATTTACGTGAATCTGGTTCAATTGAGCAAGATGCCGACATTGTTCTGTTTGTTTATCGTGAAGAATATTATCTCAAAAATGAAGAACCGAAAGAAGGCACTGCTGAGTATAGCAAATGGCAAGAGGCAATGGAACAAGCCAAGGGTAAAGCCGAGGTTATTATAGCAAAACAACGCCATGGTCCGACAGGAATCGTTCCCCTTGCCTTTCAATCCGATTTTACACGCTTTAGTGATTTAGAACATAATGTAACACTTTAAATAATTGTTATTATCCAACTGAAAATATTGTAAAAACACATAAAATATGTTATGATCTTTACATCATTTAATGGAACTTACAAACATGCTTAATAAAGTGATTTTAATTGGTTATTTAGGTGCTAATCCCGAAAGCAAAACAATGTCATCTGGCACCGAGGTGGTCAATTTTCGAATGGCAACGTCTGAGAGCTACACAGACAAGGCAACCAATAAGAAAGTAGACAAAACCGAATGGCATTCCATTGTGGTTTTTAATCCACATTTAGCAAAAATAGCACTTCAGTATCTCAGTAAAGGTAGCAAAGTTTATATCGAGGGGCGACTACAAACCCGTAAATGGCAAGATAAAAACGGTGTTGATCGCTATGTAACAGAAGTCATATTGCCTCAGTACAAAGGCGAGTTAAAGCTTTTACATGGCAAAAATGATGATAATCAAGAGCCGTCATCTCCTTATGACAGAAGCATTTACAGACCTCTTGATACGCCCCATACCGTTATGAATGACAGTGTTCCTTTTTAAACAGAAGGTGCTTTAATGGATAGTAAAAAGAAGCCTAGGGTTAGTACAGAAGAATCTGAACCCGTTTATATGCTTACAGAGAATGATATAGAGCTGTTAAGAGGTTGTACGTCATCTACATCAATGAGTTATTACAGTATAGTGTTGGGTGCTTTATTGAGTACACTTTTCATTCTGCTCTTAAAACTTTCTTGGGATCAAAGTCACTTAAAACTTAAGTTAGGTGTTGCTGCTGTAATATGCATTTTAGTGGTTTTATTGTTCTTTTTAAATCGAATTTCATGGTCAAGATCAGATAAAATTTGGCAAGATATTAAACAGGAATCTGGGGACATAAGTGAAAAAAAATAAAAAGAGGGGACGCCCTAAAATTAAAGGATGTATCAGAGAACCAAACGGACGCATCTCACGTGCAAAAGAACTACGTGAAGCCGTTGATAAATTGGCAATAGAAATGCGTGCAAAGCGCTTCGGTTTAACGCTACAAGAGGCAAAAAATCCACTTTCTGGTACCTATATCGGGCGGCTTTGCTTGCAAGGCGTGCTTACACAAGAGCAATATGATGCCGCGCAACAGTATTTACAGATAAGAAATAATTACCTTTGCGCAAAAGGCTTGCCAAGCGCTGTTTATGATGATGTGTCTACAAATTCAGACCCCAATAGTCTTGAACGGTGGGTTCAAAAAGCAACAAATCATTATCAAGCCGTGCAAGAGGTAATAAAAGAAGCGCAACAGCTCTATAGACAGTATAATCTTCATGCAGCACTACAGTACCTCGTTATAGAAGATCAGATATTACCACACCTTGTGAGTTCATTGCGTATCGCTCTTAATGCGCTTCAAAAGTATTTTTCGCAAAATTATGTAACTATCACTAAAAGTGAATGATAAACTTATATAACGCTTCACTTTCATAATCTAGTTTATGAAGTTTTCTTTTATTTTCAATTATCCGCTTTTCAATTATAGGAAGGGCTTTCAGAATTTCTGATTCCTCCATATGGTTCTTAGATTGTTTTGCTTTATTTAGATCCTCTATTGCACTTATTTTTTGTAGCATACTGCTAGTTAAATCGCTAAAACTCTTGTTTCTTTCCCACAGTATATCATGCCATTCTCTTATCATATTTACATGTTGTTCAAAACGTTCTTTTGATAAAGTCGACATGTTATGCAAGAAATATACTTCTTCTATCATTCTAATTTCTTTGAATCTTTTTTCCCACCATTCGTCTCCATGAATTAGGTGATTATGAAGTTCGGTTTTTAATTCTGTGGTTACTTTTGAACAGAATAACTTATTAAAAAATGAAGAAGATTCTTCAGAATTAGCATATCCATTTGAAGTGGATATAAAACACGTTGTAAAAAGTGTGATAATTAATACTCTTCTAAAGAGAGTTTTTTTTATAGACATTGTTTTCTACCTTAATTTACATCTTAATTATCTAACAGATTCCCTTTTAAATTATCAATATGTGTTATTTTTGTGTTGACAAATTGTAGTAAATCGTATTTAATGACAAATACGGCACTGGTTGTACTGTATCTAGACGAAAGACAGTGCAGTTTGAAATCCCCGCAAATGCGGGGTTTTTTATTATCTGGAGGGCGTATTTTATGACGTCAGAAAATACACAGCAGGATCCACAACCCATTAAAAAGCGTATACCACCAAAGGCAGGTCAAGGGCGTGTCAAAGGCGTTCCCAATAAAATGACGCGCATTTTAAAAGAGGCAGTGGTTAAGGCTGCTGAGAATGTTGGGAATAAAATTGGCAAGGATGGTTTGATTTCCTATTTGGAAAAGCAGGCTATGGAATGTCCAGCGGCTTATTTAGCGTTGCTTGGTAAGGTGTTGCCTTTGCAGGTAACAGGGGAAGATGGAGAAGCCGTTAAAGTGATAACGCGTGTAGAAATCGCGCCTTTAGTGAATGACGACACGACAGATTAGTATTGTACCAAAACTCATTCCTATTTTTGCAGGGGACGCTTTGGTGCGTGCTGCTTGGGGAGGGAGAGGATCTGGAAAGACAAGATCATTTGCCTTGATGGCGGCTTTAAAAGGCTATCAATTTGGTATGCAAGGGATATCGGGCACTATCCT